>NZ_CAXAXY010000136.1:0-6275 GCF_963972885.1 uncultured Pelagibacterium sp.
GAAGCGGGACAATCCCGCCGCTACCGTGGACTAATTTTGCACCGCCGCTCTCAATGGCTTGCCGATCGAGAGGGTAGTTCCAGGCGGGACGGGCTATCGCGAATATCGCGCCCAGATGGGAGAGATAGTTGGAGACGGTCTGCGGTTGCACGCCGGTCTCGAGCTTCTCGCGCGCAAATGCGACAATGTCGGTACTCGTGATAGAGGCGCATGTCTTGTCGGCGATGTCGAAGTCCTTGATGCTCTTCAGTACCTGCGTTTTCGTGCGGCCGATCTTCTTGTTGCTTTCGCGAATATACCGATCTATCGCGTCCGAAAGTTTTGGGATTCGATTGTCGTTGGGCTTGGCTTCCAGCTCGGATTCCAAGGCACCGGGCTGCCCAAGTTGCTCCTCGCGTTGTTTGAGCCAGGCGGAAGCGGTTGATCGACGCTCGAAGGTCTTGTTCTCACGAAGAAGGATCCGGCCGCCGCGCTTTATGACAATCTGTGCGAGCCATGCTACAGAGCCATCCTTGCGAGAGCGCTTTACGATGGTGCCCATATCGGTACAACATTTCCATCAGCGGTACAACATTTGTTGTACTTTCTGCGAAAAACGGTACAAAAAGTGACGAAATGAGGCAAGAGCAAAAATGAGTGAAAAGGCCTAAGTAGTGGAAAAAGAAAGGAAATCGCAGATTGTCGCATCTCGGCGGTTTGCCATTGCGCCCATGATGGACTGGACGGATCGTCACTGCCGGTATCTTCACCGGCAGTTGACCTCGCGCGCGCTGTTGTTCACGGAAATGGTGACCAGCGCGGCTCTGGTGCATGGGGATGCTGAACGGTTGCTTGGGTATAATGACAGCGAACACCCGGTTGCGGTTCAGCTTGGTGGGTCCGATCCGATTGAGCTGGCCCAGGCCGTCAGGATTTGCGACCGGTTCGGGTATGACGAAATCAACCTCAATGTCGGCTGTCCGTCCGACCGGGTGCAATCGGGACAATTTGGCGCCTGTCTAATGGGCGTCCCGGGGTTGGTGGCCCAGTGTCTGGTGGCCATGGCGGATGTGACCGATACCCCGATTACGGTAAAATGCCGCATCGGGATTGACGATCAGGACATCGAGGCCGACCTCGACCGTTTTGCCGATGCCGTGCTTCCGACGGGCATTGAGGCGCTTTACGTCCATGCCCGCAAAGCTTGGCTCAAGGGACTTTCGCCCAAAGAGAACAGGGATATACCGCCCCTCAATTATGATCGCGTGTATCGACTGAAACAGCGCTTGGGCGATTTTCCGGTCATGATAAATGGCGGCATCAAGTCGCTCGATGAGTGCGAAACTCACCTTCGGCACACCGACGGCGTGATGCTCGGCCGCGCCGCATATCATGATCCAATGATTTTGGGCGTCACCGACGCAAAAATATTCGGCGAGAAGCGAGCTCCAGCGACGCTCGACGATATCGAGACGGCCATGACCGCTTATGCGGAAATCGAGCTGGGCAAAGGCACACGCCTCAACCAGATCACCCGCCACATGCTCGGGCTGGCCAATGGTCTTCCCGGCGCCCGTCGTTTCCGGCAGATTCTGAGTGTCGAGGCTTGCAAGCCTGGGGCAGGGCCAGAAGTGATTGCTGCGGCATTCGCCCAGATTGATCGGTCCGCCGGCGTTCGCGTCGCGTGAGCCCGATCACGCCGGCTTGCGCGCCACAACGAACAACGCCCGGTCCTTGCCAGGCTTCCAGCGATGGGCGATTTCAAAACCGGGCAGCCTGATCCTGGCGATGACCTCTTCGGTGCTCATGACCTTGAGGATCGGAAGCAGGCCCGTCGCACGGCCGATTGGGGCCAACATCTTGAAATATCCCATATTGTCGCCTAGGCACGCCGTGCTGGAGACGAAATATCCCCCCGGCGCCAGCATGCGGTAAACCTTGGCGATAACCGCATCGGGGTCTTTGAGCAGATGCAGAATACTAAGGCCGAGTACCATGTCATAGGGCCGGTCGGGGATAGCCAGAGTGGTGATATCGGCACGCTCGAAAGTGATGTTCTCGACACCCGCTTCGTTGGCACGCTGCCGGGCCTTTTCGAGCATGCGCTCGGAAAAATCGATCGCCCGTATGTGGGCCACGAAGGGTGCATGCCGTATAGCGGTGCCACCCGTGCCACAGCCGAATTCGAGCAGTTCCATATCGGGGCGCAAATAGTCTTGAGTGACCCGAAGCTTGGTTTCGTAGTCCTCTACATGGGTGATCGGCAGACGCGCGTATTTGTCTGCGGTCCTGTCCCAGAACCTGCTTGTCGCAGCCATGGTGCCCCTCGAGCCGGTTTGACGTTGAACAGATTACTTCAGTCATGCTCATAGAGAAATTGCCCAATTTTGCACGAGTGTTATACATTCCTGCATGAGCGCAACGCTATCGGGCCTTGACTGGAATCAGATGCGGGCCTTCCTCGCAACCATCGAGGCGGGATCGCTGTCGGCTGCGGCCCGGGATCTGGGGCTGACACAGCCCACCCTGAGCCGGCAGATAGCCGCTCTTGAAGCCGATCTGGGATTGCTTTTGTTCGAGCGGGTGGGGCGACGGCTCACACTGAGCGAAGCGGGGCGACAGTTGGCAGAGCATGCGCGGGCCATGGGCGCTGCGGCCGATCGGTTGGCGATAACGGCGTCCTCGCAATCCCAGGTTCTGGAAGGGCGTGTGCGGATCACCGCGGTCGACATCCTGGCCGCCCATGTTCTGCCGCCCATTCTGCAGAAACTCTATTCGATCGCACCGGGAATCGAGGTTGAAATCATTGCCTCCAATTCGGTCGACGACCTGATGCGCCGCGAGGCCGACATTGCAATTCGGCACGTTCAGCCCGACCATGACGATCTCATCGCGCGCCGATGCCGCGACACTGAACTTGCGCTCTATGCTGCGACATCGTTTATCGAAAAATTTGGACGCCCGGCCCAAGCCGGCGACCTCGCGGAAGCGCCGTTTATCGGTTATGCGCCCGACGATTCGGTCGACCAGGAGCTTAACAAGCGCGGCATACCGGTTACCCGCGGCAATTTTCGCTGGCTATGCGTCAGCTCACTCGTGGGATTGGAGTTGATCCGGCGCGGATTGGGGGTCGGGCTGACATTTAAAGACGCTGCCGACCAGTTCTCCGATCTTGAGCGCGTTCTTCCCGACATGGAGCCTTTGCGGGCACCGGTATGGCTCACCGTGCATCGGGAATTGCGTACCAGCCCGCGCATCCGCATCGTATTTGATGTACTGGCCGAAGCATTCGGGTTGGGCGCCGAAGCTAATCGTGCAACTCCAGCGAATCCTGACTGACCGTGTAACGCGACAGGGTTTCCAGGAACGTCATGCCCAAAAGTGAGGTCTCGAGCGCGTTGTCCTCGACCACAAAGGCGCGGATATTGCGCCGGACAATGTTGCCCACTTCGATCTGATCGATCCGGATCGATGCTGCGGTGCCGGTGCCGTTAGCGGTCTGAACGGGAATGGTATAGCGCAGACTTTTCGTATCGATGCCGGCAGAAACCGCATCGGCATGGGAAAGGACGACGGCGCTGGCACCGGTATCGAAGATCATGGGCACCTCGGTGCCATTGATGGTGGTATCGATGCTGAAGCTGCCGCCGAACGAGCGGGAAATATGGACGTTTCCCGTCTGCGGGTCGACGATGGCGGCACCCGGCTGCAGGGCGCCGAAAACCCGCTGACCCATCCGCTCGATATCACCGCGATAGGTATAACCGAGCACCAGAATCCCGCCGATTGCGATCCAGATGACGAACCCTGAAAGGATTTCGCCGAGCTTGTGTCGGCGTCCCACCACCGCGCTGGCAACAAGCGTTCCGATCACAACGAGCGGTATCGCACTCGCCGTCTGGGTCTGCGTCAGTCCGAAAACCGCACCAGCGTCGGCGCTGATGGCGACCGCAAGGCCGACCACGATCAGAATGGCGAAAGCAACAAAGAGCATGGACCGTCCAAATGGGTTCAACCGGCGATCATAGTCATAAAGGCTGCCAATAGGGCAATTTCAAGCAGCGCCTGCAAAGCACCGATAAGATCGCCTGTCTGGCCGCCGACCAGCCGGTCACAAAGCCGTGTCCACCCAAGGGCAACGACCGCAGCAACAACACCTGCGACCACAAGGCCCAGAGGGGATACGAATGGAACCGCCAGTAGTAGAGCAACAACGAAAGCAACAACGAGCCCTAGACCGAAAGCGTTCCGGGAAAGCCGGCCCGCCGAAGCTGAAGCACCCGCGGTGCGGGCGGGTGGCAGGGCCATCGCGACATAAAGTCCGCCAGACCGGGCGAGCAGCCCTGCGGCCAGCCATAGGGCTGCGACGGCAAGGCCGCCATGAACGGCGAGCGCGGAAAGCGCTGCAGCCTTGAGGCCGACGATAAACACAATGGTCAGCACGCCATAAGTGCCGTGGCGACTGTCTTTGAGGATTTCCAGCCGGCGCTCGGCCGTGTTGCCACCAAACAGCCCGTCGGCTGCGTCGGCTGCCGCGTCCTCACGCATGGCGCCCGTCACGATGGCCGAGCAGGCGGAAGCGGCAATTGCCGCAAACAGCGGTGAAATACCGCCCACAACGCCGAGCAGCAGCACGCAGGCAGGGCCAAGCCCGATCAAAAGACTGGCGAGGGGCAAGATGCGTGCAATGCGATCGAGATTGGGCACGGTGTGTAAACGCGTGCCGGTCGGCAGGCGTGAAAAAAAGCGCAACGCCATGACCAGATCGGAGGTCAGATCAGCGCCATGACGAGAAGACTCGTCGTTCGAAGAGCCACCCTTGTTGTCGGCATCACTCAATTGCGTTTTTCCTCTTTTCGTCCCAAAAGGAGCACCCTCATATCATCCGAATCCGGGAGCGACCATGTCTGCCCAAGTCTTCACCGATTTCCATGATCTCCTGATGCTTGGCCCGGACGGCGACGAGGCGGCGGTCGCGGCGGTACGGGTACGCGACGCGCAATTGACCAAACCCGCCGGATCGCTCGGCGAGATGGAATTTCTGGTTGAGCATTTGGCCCGCTGGCAGGGCAAACCCGAGCCTACGTTTGAAGATCCCATGGTTGCGATTTTTGCCGCCAATCACGGAGTGACAGAGCAGGGCGTATCGACATTCCCGCGCGATGTGACAAAGCAGATGGTCAACAATTTCACCAAGGGCGGGGCGGCGATTTCGCAGATTTGCGCCCTCCATGAAATCAATCTGCGGGTGTTCGAGTTGGCGCTGGACGTGCCGACCGGGGATATCACGGTTGTGCCCGCAATGGACGAGCGCACCTGTGCTGCGACCATTGCCTACGGCATGGAAGCCATTGCGGGCGAGGTCGATCTTCTGTGCATCGGGGAAATGGGAATCGGAAACACCACCGTCGCTGCAGCAATCTATGCGGCCCTTTATGGCGGCGCGGGCGCCGACTGGGTCGGACGTGGCACCGGCGTTGACGATGCGGGCCTCAAGCGCAAGGCCGATGCCGTCGACCGGGCGCTGGCCCGCCATGCGGGGCGGCTCAATACCCCCTTTGAGATTCTCGCCAATCTGGGCGGACGAGAAATCGCCGCCATGGTTGGGGCCATCATCGCCACCCGCCATCAGAAGGTGCCATTGATCGTCGATGGTTTTGTGGCCACGGCCGCTGCTGCCATTGCCCACGCTGTCAATCCCGCTTCGATCGATCACTGCCTTTTCGGTCACGTTTCGGCCGAAGGCGGTCATGCACGGGCACTCGAAAAGATGGGCGCAAAGCCGCTGCTCGGCCTGGGTATGCGGTTGGGGGAGGGGAGCGGTGCCGCGTTGGCCGCCGTTCTGTGCAAGACGGCCCTGCATGTGCACAAGAACATGGCAACCTTTGCTGAGGCCGCCGTAGACGAAAAACTGAGCTGAGCGGAACTGCGAAATCCTCTTCGACTGGTGCTTTTCGTGCTGGTGCGTAACCCGATAAGTGATGGCCATTCTGACGGAGAAATGCCATGTACGCGCTTTATATAGCCAACAAGAATTATTCCTCCTGGTCGCTGCGGCCTTGGGTTCTGCTCAAAACGCTCGGGATCGATTTCGATGAGCGCTTCGTGCCCTTTCTCCAGGGCTCCAGCTATGAGGAATTCCGCAAATTTTCCCCGACCGGTCTCGTGCCGTGCCTCGTGGATGGTGATTTGACGGTCTGGGATTCGCTGGCGATCACCGAATATGTCGCCGAAGATTATTCCCAGGTTTGGCCGGCGGATCGGGCGGCGCGCGCCTGGGCGCGCTCGGCAGCGGC
>NZ_CAXAXY010000137.1:0-6108 GCF_963972885.1 uncultured Pelagibacterium sp.
GTCAAGCGCCTGATCGGGCGCCGGTTCGAAGACCCGATGGTCACCAAGGACAAGGGCCTTGTGCCCTACAAGATCGTCAAGGCTGACAATGGCGATGCGTGGGTGGAAGCGGATGGGAAGAAATCGTCTCCGTCCGAAGTCTCCGCCATGATCCTGGGCAAGATGAAGGAAACCGCAGAGAGCTATCTCGGCGAGCCGGTGACGCAGGCCGTCATCACGGTTCCGGCCTACTTCAACGACAGCCAGCGCCAGGCCACCAAGGACGCCGGCAAGATCGCCGGGCTCGAGGTGCTCCGCATCATCAACGAGCCGACCGCTGCCGCGCTGGCCTACGGGCTGGACAAGAAAGAATCCGGCACGATCGCTGTTTATGACCTTGGCGGCGGCACGTTCGACATCTCGATCCTCGAGATCGGCGACGGGGTTTTCGAAGTCAAATCGACCAATGGCGACACGTTCCTTGGCGGTGAAGATTTCGACATGCGCCTTGTCGATTACCTCGCTGACGAGTTCAAGAAAGAGCAGGGCATCGATCTGCGCGGCGACAAGTTGGCGCTGCAGCGGCTCAAGGAAGCTGCCGAAAAGGCCAAGATCGAGCTTTCGTCGGCTTCCCAGACCGAAGTCAACCTGCCCTTCATCACGGCCGATGCTTCGGGCCCCAAGCATTTGCAGCTCAAGCTGACCCGCGCCAAGTTCGAATCGATCGTTGAAGATCTGATCAAGCGCACCATTGATCCGTGCCGCGCCGCGCTCAAGGATGCCGGGATTTCGGCTGGCGAGATCGACGAAGTCGTTCTGGTCGGCGGCATGACCCGCATGCCCAAGGTGCAGGAAGAGGTGAAGAACTTCTTTGGCAAGGAGCCCCACAAGGGCGTGAACCCCGACGAAGTGGTTGCCATGGGCGCCGCCATTCAGGCCGGCGTTCTGCAGGGCGATGTGAAAGACGTTCTGCTGCTCGACGTGACCCCGCTTTCGCTGGGTATCGAGACGCTTGGTGGCGTATTTACCCGCCTGATCGACCGCAACACGACGATCCCGACCAAGAAGAGCCAGGTGTTCTCGACCGCCGAAGACAACCAGTCGGCCGTGACCATCCGGGTTTTCCAGGGTGAGCGTGAAATGGCGGCCGACAACAAGATGCTTGGCCAGTTCGACCTGGTCGGTATTCCCTCGGCGCCGCGCGGCGTGCCGCAGGTCGAAGTGACCTTCGACATCGACGCCAACGGCATCGTCAATGTGTCGGCGAAAGACAAGGGCACGGGCAAGGAGCAGCAGATCCGCATCCAGGCTTCGGGCGGTCTGTCGGACGCCGATATCGAGCAGATGGTCAAGGATGCCGAGACCAATGCCGAGGCCGACAAGAAGCGCCGCGAAGTGGTGGAAGCGAAAAACCAGGCCGAAAGCCTCGTGCATTCGACCGAATCCTCGCTCAAGGAGCATGGGGACAAGGTTTCGCCCGAGATCAAGACCGAGATCGAAACCGCCATCGCCGACACCAGGACCGCGCTCGAGGGCGACGACCCCGAAGCGATCAAGGAAAAGGCCGCTGCTTTGGCCCAGGCTTCGATGAAGCTTGGCGAGGCCATGTACAAGGCCAGCCAGGACGAAGCCGAAGCCGCCGCGGCCGGCGATGCGGCCAAGGATGACGAAGACGTTGTCGATGCCGACTTCGAAGAGGTCAAGGACGACGACGACAAGAAGTCGGCCTAAAGCCTTTGCCCTGAAACCGATCAGTGCCGCCTTCGGGCGGCACTGTTATTTCCGGGCGCCAGTTTCACGTGAATCACCGGTGAGCGCTGGTCTTTTCGCCGCTGCCTATGGTAACAGGCAGCAACGATGATTACCTAAGCGCACGACGGGTTCTGACCGTTGCCGGTCCCAAGAGAGATGCGTCATGACAAGAACGGTTGGTTTGGCACAAGAGATGATCTTGCATCCGTCCATTTTCTGCCCCTGCCGTGACACGGGGATAAACTAATCTCATGAGCAAAGCCGATTTCTATTCCGTGCTCGGGGTCGAAAAAACCTGTGACGCCGCCGGGCTCAAATCCGCCTATCGCAAGCTGGCCATGCAGTATCACCCGGATCGCAATCCGGGGGACACCGAGGCCGAGCACAAGTTCAAGGAAGTTTCCGAAGCCTACGACACGCTCAAGGACCCGCAAAAGCGCGCGGCCTATGACCGGTTTGGCCACGCGGCTTTCAATGGCGGCGGTGGCGGTGCCCAGGGGTTCGGGAATGATTTTTCCTCCTCGATGTCCGATATTTTCGAGGACATTTTCGGGGAATTCATGGGTGGCGCACGCGGCCAGCGTTCCCGCGACGGCCGCCAGCGCGGCTCGGATCTGCGCTACAATCTCGAAATCACCCTCGAAGACGCCTTTGCGGGCACCACTGTCGATATCGACGTGCCATCCCTGATCGGGTGCGAGACGTGCGAGGGGACGGGCGCCAAGCCGGGCACCGGGTTTTCGACCTGCCGCATGTGCGGCGGGCACGGCAAGGTGCGCGCAGCGCAAGGATTCTTTACCATTCAGCAGACCTGCCCCCAATGCCACGGGCGTGGGGAAACCATGGACCAGCCTTGCACCGACTGCCACGGGCAAGGCCGCCGGCAGACCTCGCGTACGCTCTCGGTCGATGTTCCCAAGGGAATCGAGGACGGCACGCGCATTCGTCTGGGTGGGGAAGGCGAGGCGGGATTGCGCGGCGGACCGGCCGGCGATCTCTACATCTTCGTTTCAGTCAGACCGCACCAGCTGTTCCAGCGCGACGGCGCCGATCTTTTCGCCAAGGTGCCCATTTCGATGATCACAGCGGCCCTGGGCGGCGAGTTCGAAGTGCCGACGCTCGAAGGCAGCCGTGCCAAGGTCAAGGTCAACGAAGGCACCCAGCCCGGCCAGCGCGTGCGGCTCAAGGGCAAGGGCATGCCGGTGCTGCGCAGCCAGCAGGTTGGTGACCTTTACGTCCAGCTCGAGGTGGAAACCCCGCAAAAACTCTCAAAGCGGCAGCGCGAACTGCTCGAAGAATTCGAAACGCTTTCCAACCGCGACACCTCGCCGGGTTCGGAAGGGTTTTTCGACAAGCTCAAGACAATGTTCCACTGACGTCGGTTGGCTGGACCTTTTTTCAAAAGCCCTTCGCGTTGCGGAGGGCTTTTTGTATGTGAGCGGTTGCGGCGATCCAAATGGCCCGCTTAACTGCCGCCCATCAACAAGGAGACACCAATGGCTAGCGCCCTTACCCTTTGCGGCTCGATCCGCGCCGGATCGGTCAACAAGACGCTTCAGGACGCGGTGGACGCAAAGCTCAGCGAAGCCGGGGTCGCGGTCAATTCGATCACGCTCAAAGATTTCGAGATGCCGGTTTTCAATCAGGATCTCGAGCCTGACAATGTGCCCGAGGCCGCAGGACAACTGGCCGATCTGTTCCGATCCCACGACATCGTGTTTATCGCCACGCCCGAATACAATGGCGGGCTGCCGCCGCTGGTCGTCAACACGATCGCATGGCTTTCCCGGCAAAAGCCTTCGCCCTTCCGGCATGCGGTGTTCGGGATCGGCGGGGTGTCCTCGGGGCGCTACGGGACCATATGGGCCCAGAGCCATTTGCGCGATTCGCTCTCCAAGATCGGCGCGCTGGTCGTGCCGACCCTGCTCGGCGTCGGTCCGGCTTCGAGCGCTTTCGCCGAGGACGGCTCGGTGGCAGAATCGGGGGTCAGCACCAAGATCGACCAGCTGGTCAAAGAACTCACCCATTTTTCACGCGGCGGGATTTAGAGCCGGAGCTTGCGCTCGGGCCCAACTCATGGCATCGAGCCTTGATACACCAAAGCACGCGGAGACATGGAATGGCCGGTGACCTGATTGTCGGGCTCGATGTCGGGACACGCCGTGAAGCCGAGGACATGATTTCCCGGCTCGATGGCATCGTCGATTTCTACAAGATCGGCTATCAGCTTTTCTATGGCGGCGACGGGCTGATCGTGGGCAAGGAATTGCTCAGGGCCGGCAAGCGCGTGTTTTTCGACCTCAAGCTCCTCGATATCGACAACACGATTGCAAAGGGCGTCGCGGCCATTGCCGAAACCGGCGCGACCATGCTCACGCTCCATGCCTATCCCAAGGCGATGGCGGCTGCAGTCAAGGCAGCCGAAGGGTCGTCGCTCTGCCTGCTGGGCGTCACCGTCCTCACCTCGATGGATCAGGCCGATCTCGATGATGCCGGCTATGGCGTTTCGGTTGCCGAGCTCGTGGCGCGTCGGGCGCGCCAGGCACGCGATGCGGGCATGGGCGGCGTCGTGGCCTCGGCCTTCGAGGCGCGGGCGGTGCGTGAGATCGTCGGGCCCGACATGGCCGTGGTGACCCCCGGTATCCGACCTGCCGGCGCGGACAGGGGAGACCAGAAGCGTGTGATGACACCGGCCGATGCGCTGGCGGCGGGCGCATCCCATCTTGTTGTGGCGCGGCCCATCATTGCCGCACCCAGCCCGCGCCAGAGCGCGCAGGCGGTGCTGGCCGAAATGCAGGCGGCGTAAAGGGAAAACAGCATGGCATTGAAAATCGGGGTTGTGGGCGCGGGCGGGCGCATGGGACAGACGGTTATCCGCGCCGTCGCGGCCCATGCCGGCATGACGCTCACAGCGGCTGCCGACCGGGACAATTCGAGCGTTTTGGGCAAGGATGCCGGCAGCCTTGTGGGGCTCGAACCGCTGGGCGTTGCCATCGGGGACACGCCACTCGATATAGCCGACCATGTCGATGCCATCATCGATTTCACGGCGCCGCAATTGAGCGTCGCGCTGGCCCGCCGGGCCGCAGAGCGCAAGCTGGTCCATATCATAGGGACAACCGGGTGTTCGCCCGAGGACGATGCAGCGATCGCCAGGGCAGGGCGCGAGGGCGCGCGGATCGTCAAATCGGGCAATATGAGCCTTGGGGTGAACCTTCTGGCCGCATTGGTCAAAAAGACAGCGGCGAGCCTCGACATCGATTTCGACATCGAGATCCTTGAAATGCACCACCGCCACAAGGTGGACGCGCCTTCGGGCACAGCGCTGCTTCTGGGCGAGGCGGCGGCCGAGGGGCGCGGCATCGATCTGGCCGACCATTCGGTCAAGGTGCGCGACGGGCACACCGGCGCGCGTGAACCTGGCTCCATCGGCTTTGCCACATTGCGCGGCGGCGGCATCGTGGGCGAGCATTCGGTTTTGTTTTCATCGATGGCCGAAACCCTCACCCTGTCCCATTCTGCGCGCGACCGGACGCTGTTTGCCGATGGAGCGCTTCGGGCTGCGCTGTGGGCCGCAGAACAGCCGGCGGGCCTTTATTCCATGGCCGATGTGCTCGGCCTGATCTGTAATGACCGCGTTATCGAACACGCGCAATGACAAGGACTGATTTATGACCGGCACGCTGATCCTCGTTCGCCATGGCCAGAGCGAATGGAATTTGAAAAACCTGTTCACCGGCTGGAAGAATCCCGGGCTGACCGATCTGGGGATCGAGGAAGCCAAAAAAGCCGGACAGGCCCTCAAGGCACGCGGGACCGTCCCGGACGCCTATTTCACATCCGCGCTGAGCCGCGCCCAGCGCACGCTCGACCTGATGCTCGAGGAAATGGGGATCACCGATCTCACCATCGTGCGCAGTCACAAACTCAACGAGCGTGACTATGGCGACCTTTCGGGGCTCAATAAGGACGATGCGCGGGAAAAATGGGGCGAGGAGCAGGTCCATATCTGGCGCCGCTCCTATGACGTGCCCCCGCCGGGCGGCGAAAGCCTCAAAGACACCGCGGCGCGGGTTCTGCCCTATTACGAAGCCGAGATCGCGCCGCTGCTCAAGGCCGGCAAGACCGTTCTGGTCACGGCGCATGGCAATTCGCTGCGTGCGCTTGTCATGAAACTTGAAGGGCTCGACGAAGAAGCGATCCTCAAGCGCGAAATCGCCACCGGGGCGCCCATCGTTTACGGGATCGACGAGAGCGGCGACCGGGTTTCGACCGAAGAGCTTTAATCGACCTTTTCGGGCGTATCGCCCAGAACGTCACGGACATAAAGTTCAAGCACCAGCACGCGCAGCGCCGCAAGCAGGGGTGTGCCCAGCG
>NZ_CAXAXY010000138.1:0-5766 GCF_963972885.1 uncultured Pelagibacterium sp.
GAGCCATAGGGGTCCTGAAACACCATCTGCATGTCGCGCAACGTCAGCCGCGCGGCCCGCCCTGCCCGCTCCACCACCCGTCCGGCAAACTCCACCCGGCCCGCATCGAGCGGTTCGAGCCCCAATATCGCCCGCGCCAGCGTCGATTTCCCGCTCCCGCTCTCGCCCACCAGCCCCAGGCTCTCGCCCCGGCCAATGGTCAGGCTCACCCGGTCGAGCGCCCGAAACGTCTTCTCCGATCCCATCGAAAGTCCCGACCGCAACCGATAATCCCGTGTCGCCCCCTCGACCCGCAACAGCACCTCGCCAACCGCGCCCCGCACACGGGTTGGCACATGCGTGCTCGCAGCCACGAGCTGTCGGGTGTAGGGAGATTCGGGCGCATCGATCAGCCGCCGCGCCGGCCCCGCCTCCACCACCCTGCCTTGACGAAGCACCGCAATCGTATCAGCCATCCGCGACACCACGGCCAGATCGTGGGTGATAAGCATCAGGGCCATGCCCTCCTCACGCACCAGCCCTGCCAGCAGATCGAGAATTTGCGCCTGCGTCGTCACGTCCAGCGCCGTGGTCGGCTCGTCGGCAATCAACAGCTTGGGCCGCAGAGCAATCGCCATGGCAATCCCCACCCGCTGGCGCTGCCCGCCGGAGAGTTCGTGCGGATAGCGCGAGGGCGAAATCATCGCCCCCGGCAGCCCCACCCGTTCGAGCGTTTCCGCCGCCAGCCCCCGCGCCTCGGTCCGCCCCAGCCCGCGATGCACCCGCACCGTTTCGGCCACCTGGTCGCCAATGGTCATCAGCGGATTGAGCGCCGTCATCGGCTCCTGAAAGATCATTCCCATGGCCTGCCCGCGCAGACCGTTCATCTCACCTTCGCCTGCGGCAACCAGATCGCGCCCGTCCAACCCGATCTTCCCGGTCAGCTTCGCTCTGCCCGGCAACAGCCGCATGATCGACAGCGCCGTCAGCGATTTCCCCGATCCCGATTCGCCCACCAGCCCCAGAACCTTGCCCGCCCCGATCTCGAGCGACACATCTTCGAGAATCCGCGTGCCATCAATCGTCAGCCCCAGCTTTTCAAGTTCAAGAAGGCTCATCGTCCCGCCTTCCCCAATCGCGGATCGAACAGATCCCGCAGCCCGTCGCCAAGCAGGTTCAGTCCCAGCACCGAAAACACGATCGCCAGCCCCGGCACCAGCGCCACATGCGGCGCCAGCGAAATCATCGTCTGCGCCTCGGCCAGCATCCGCCCCCAGCTCGGCAGGGGTGGCTGCGCGCCCAGCCCCACATAGGCCAGCCCCGCCTCGGCCAGTATGGCCAGCGAAAACTGGATCGTGGCCTGAACGATCAGCATATTGCCGATATTGGGCAGCACATGTTCGAGCGAGATCATCACCCGGCCCTTGCCCGCCACTCGCGCTGCCATGATGAACTCGCGCTGCCACACGCCCATGCCCGCCCCGCGCGTCAGCCGCGCAAACACCGGAATGTTGAAAATCCCGATGGCAATGATCGCGTTGATCGCCCCCGGCCCGAACACCGCCGTGATCAGTATGGCGATGATCAGCGCCGGAAACGCGAACACCAAATCGTTGCCGCGCATGATGATGTCGTCGAACGCCGTCCCGGCCCGCGCCGCCGCGGCAAGCCCCAGCGGCACGCCAACCGCCATCCCCAGACCCACGGCCACCAGCGCCACGGCAATCGAGGTCTGCGCGCCCACAAGGATCATCGACACCATGTCGCGCCCGAAATGATCGGTCCCCAGCCAGTGCTCGGATCCGGGCGGCAGCAGCCGCTCACCAACCGCAATCAGTGTCACGTCATAAGGAGTCCAGAACAGCGAAAGCAGCGCCATCGCCGCCAGAATCGCGGTCAGTACCGCCCCGACACCCAGCCCGACCCTCATCGAGTCCCCCGCCGCAGCCTCGGATCGACCGCCGCATAGGCGATATCGACGGCAAACGTCACGACGATCACCGCAAACACGAGAATCATCACCACCGAGCGCACGACGATCAAATCGCGCGCCGTGATCGCCTGAAACGCCAGCCGCCCCAGTCCGGGCAGGTAAAAGACATTCTCGATGATGATCGCCCCGGCCAGAAGAAACGAAAACTGCAGCCCCATGATGGTCAGCACCGGGATCAGGGCATTGCGAAATGCATGCCGCCACAGCGCCTGGCTGCGCGTCAGCCCCTTGGCCCGCGCCGTGCGCACATAATCCTCGTCCAGCGTATCGAGCAGGCTCGAGCGCATCACCCGCGCCAGAATCGCCGCCTGCGGCAGCGCCAGCGCGATTGCCGGCAGGGTCAGCGCCATCATCGCCGCGCCCGGATCGTCCCAGCCGGGAAACCCACCCGATGAAAACCAGCGCAGCGTGACCGAAAACAGCAGCACGAGCAGCATGGCGAACCAGAAGTTCGGCAGCGCAATGCCGATCTGGGTCAGACCCATCGTGCCTGCATCAATGGGAGAATTGCGCTTGGTTGCCGCCAGAACGCCCAGCGGTATCCCGATCAGCGTCGCCAGCACCAGCGCATAGACCGCCAACGGAATGGAGACCCACAGCCGCGCCGCGATCAGCTCGATCGCCGGCGTGCGATAGGTGTAGCTGATCCCGAAATCACCACTGGCCATCCCGGCCAGCCAGGTCCAGTAGCGCACCAGTACCGGCGCATCGAGCCCCAGCTGCGTCCGCAACGCCGCCAGCGCTTCAGGGGACGCATTGAGCCCGAGCATGAAGCGCGCCGGATCACCCGGCAGCACCTCGAGCACGAAAAAGATCACCACACTGGCCACCAGAAGGCTGATGGCCAGCGAAACGGCGCGGCGCAGAACGAAATTCAGCATCGCGCCGGCCCGATTTGGATCACCGCGTCCAACGAACCTGCGTCAGATCGGTCGCCTGTGTCGGTGCATTCACCCACAACCCCTCAAGATCGGCATTCTGCACCCCGGCCTTGGCCAGTTGGAAAATATAGGCGTTGACGAAATTCTCCGAGATATTGCGCTGGAGATCGCCCAGCAAGGCGTTGCGCGCTTCCGGCTCGACCGTACGGGTCAATTCGTCCCAAAGCGCCACGAACTCGGGCGCCCCATAACCGAAATAATAGTCCTCGCGGCCATAGATCTCGATATCCATTGGCTCGGTGTGCGAAATGACCGTCAGGTCGAAATCGCCCTCGCCGAATACCTGTTCGAGCCACTGGGCCCATTCCACATTGACGATTTCGGTCTCGATTCCCACGTCGCGCAACTGCGCCGCGATGATCTCCCCGCCACGCCGTGCATAGACCGGCGGCGGCAGCGCCAGCGACAGCCGCAATCCGCTCACCCCGGCTTCGATCAGCAATTGCTGCGAGCGCTCGGGATCGTATTCCGACAATCCGGTCAGATCGAGATAGGCCGGGTGGTGCGGGGCAAAATGGGTCCCGATCGGTGTGCCATACCCAAACATTGCCCCGTCGATAACCGCCTGCCGGTCGATGGCATGGGCAATCGCTTCGCGCACGAGAACATTATCCAGCGGTTCGCGCCGGTTGTTCATCGCCAGAATCGTTTCGCCCTCGGTGGTCCCGACAACGACCTCGAACCGCGGATCGGCATCGAGTTGCGCCAGCGTCTCGGGCGCGGGAAACACCGGGAATGTATCGACGTCCTCGGCCATCATCGCCGCGAACGCCGCCGTCGGGTCGGAAATGAACCGGAATGTCGCGCGCTCCAGCAGCGCCGGCTCGCCCCAATAGTCCTCATTGCGCACCAGAGTGACGCTATCGCCCTGCCGCCAGTCCTCGAACCGGAACGGTCCCGTCCCAACAGGATCGGTCGCGTTGGTTTCCGCGCTCTCGGGCGCCACGATCACCGCGTCGCCCCAGGCCATATTGAAGGGAAAATTGCCGTTCGGCTGGCTCAGCGTCACCGCAACCGTCAGATCGTCACTCGCCTCGACGCTCTCGATATCGGCAAACAGGAATTTCTGCGCGTTGACCGAGTCATCGGCCCGCGCCCTATCGAGAGAAAACACCACGTCGTCCGCCGTCAGCGCCGATCCATCATGGAAACTCACGCCTTCGGTCAGATGGAAGGTATAGGTCAGCCCGTCCTCGGACACGTCCCAGCTTTGCGCCAGCGCGGGCAGAATATCGCCGTCCGGCCCGAATCGGGTCAGCCCTTCGAACAGATTTGCGTACACCACCTCGTCGATCGCCGCCGCCGCGTTCGATGTCGGGTCCATATGCGGCGGTTCGAGCACAAGCCCCACGACGATATCGCTCCGCTGCGCCAGCGCAGGCGCTGCCGCCAGAGCCGCAAACGCAAAAAGCACTGCCATACGAATGACTTGGCGCATCCTTCCTTTTCCTTCCCTTATGGGTACGTGCTGCCTAATATGCGGCAGGCCCCGCCCCTTTCACCCATAGTGCGGTTGGCGCGGATCGGCAACACTGGCCACCCGATGTGGAACATTGTGTACCGATTGGACATTGTCCTTGCATTCGCCATACTTATATTGGCATCGATTGCCTAACGATCACGAGGGTTTGCTATGGCCCACAATGAAAATTCATTTCTTGACCGCCTGCGCATCCGGCGCGCCGAGGCCGCATTGACGGCGACCGAACCCGTGTGGGTTGAAAACCTGCGCGATTTCGGGCTGATGGCGTCCGGCGTCTATCAGGATCTGCGCGGAGACACCCGCGAAAGCTTCATGCACTTCCGCCGCTGGCTGAAAGCAGGCTTTCGCAAATTCGGCAGCCGCGACGAGCGGTAGCCCATATTCTTTAGTGCCTTGATTGAATTGGCCGGGATCGTTTCCCGGCCTTTTTCGTTCTGCGAGTGCACCTTGCGGGGGCAAATTCCACAGCATCGAGGAGATACCATGCCGATAGTCAAAACCAGCCTTGGCGGGCTCGCACTTGCCACGTCCATCATCCTGGCGGGCTGTTCGACCACCGTCACCCCACCCGATACGTCAATGCCGCCGCCTCTCGATTGCGGTGCCCAGGCCCTCTCGGGCAAGATCGGTCAACCGGTCATCGGCAGCACAGCCCAGGATGTTCGCATCGACGGCCAGGCCGTCAACAGCGCCGGCACCGTCCGCGTCATCGCCCCGGGCATGGCCGTCACCCAGGATTTCCGTCCTGACCGCCTCAATCTCGAAGTGGACGACTCGGGCAATCTCGTCCGCGCCTATTGTGGCTGACATCGGCAGACGATCGGACCGGCCGGGCGCCAGGAGTGCCCGGCCCCTCCTGTGACCTTATGGCAACTTTGTGATGCCCGCGGGCAAGCCCCAATGAAACCGGGGGCCGCTCTGCCGCATTTCCCTCTCGATTTGAGGAGTCCATAATGCGTCAGATTGTTTTTGCTCTGTCCTTCGCCCTTTTCAGCGCATCCAGCGCCCACGCCATCGAATGTCTCAACGGCCAGTCCGGCGATATTCTCAGTCTCGAAAGCTGGGAACTGCTCGACAGGGACAATGAGGCCGAAAAGACCATCAACATCGCCCTCCACCACAGCGGGCCCGTCGGCATCCGCCTGATCGATGCAACCGTGCGCTTCGAGGATGTCCTGGGAGAGCGAATCGGCGAATTTCCGCTCGAACGCGCCGACGGCATCGGCGCCGGGCAGGACCATATCCTGAACGCCGTCGTCGCCGGCACGATTCTCGAGCGCCTGGAAAATCTTCACCCCGACGACGTCATCGGCATCGCCTGCGTCAGCGCCTTGGTCTACGAGGATGGAACGCTGCAGGATTTCTCTGAG
>NZ_CAXAXY010000139.1:0-5756 GCF_963972885.1 uncultured Pelagibacterium sp.
AAAGGAAAAGCCGGGACCGCAAGGTCCCGGCTTTATTGGTCGGAGTAGGGTGATTCGAACACCCGACCCCCTCGTCCCGAACGAGGTGCGCTACCAGGCTGCGCTATACTCCGATAGGTTTTTTCCGGTCCGTTGCTCCACCCGGCCATGACCGATGGAGCATCGTTGCGGCGCGTTATATAGTGCGTCCGACGCCGGTTCAAGCCTGTTCGCATCCACCCGGTAGGCAAAAATCGACCGCGGTTCACGCCTTCGTTGCCGTTCAGTCGGGCTCCCCAAAAAATTCGCCGCTCGGATAAAACCCGCGCGCCGAAGGTGTTGCGGGTGCTATGCAAACGGTGTAGGAACCAACGCGCTTTGGGGCGTCGCCAAGTGGTAAGGCATCGGTTTTTGGTATCGACATTCGCAGGTTCGAATCCTGCCGCCCCAGCCAGCCTCCCGTAAGCTATTGATTTTGCATTAAAAGGTTCGCCTGACCGCGCATGTCAATCCTCAGTGGTCGCACGACTGGGGCACACGCGTGAGTCACGGAACGATGCCATGGGCACCGAAAAAGAGGCCGTTGGTTTGACCAAGGTCGGTCCCTTCCTGGTTGAAGACGAACTCATCGGCCTGGACGCTGTCTTCTCGAAGATGAAGGATTGGGGCGTTGTCGCGCCTGACGCATGGTGTCTCAACGTTCGCACGCGCCAACCAGGGGCGCCCCCATGCCGCCTGATCTCGGGCATCGCGCCGGCGTTCTTTTTTGAAAAATTCATTTCGCGGTCAGGGCTTTGCGGCTGATCGGGCAACGGCCTCGACAGCCATGCCGATGGTCGTGCTGCCGGCGGTCACCTCGAGAATGATGCGGCTGATTTTTGGCGTTTCGAGCAGGTCGACAATGGTCGCAGCCACGTCGTCGCGGGTGATCTCGTGATGGACTTGTGCCAGGCCCAGATCGACCAGTCCCGTGCCCGGATCGTTGGTCAGGGCCGAGGGCCGCAGGATCACCCAGTCGAGATCCGATTGCACGAGATCGATCTCGGCCCTTTTCTTTTGGACCATGTAGTGTTCGAAACTCTCGTTCATGTGCCGTTCGCGCCAGGCTTCGGGGAAGACTGAAACCAGCACAAAGCGGGTGATGCCGGCCTTGATTGCCGCCTTGGCCAGTTTGCCCGGCCCCTCGCCGTCGATGGCGGTGGTGGCCGCCGCACCGCCCTTTCCGCCCGCGCCTGCGGTAAACACGATGGCGTCGCTTCCCGCCATGGCCTGGGCGAGCTCGTCGATCGACATGGCAAGGAAGTCGCCCTGAAACGACGGCACGCCGTCCTGGGCCAGTGCATCGATCTGTTCGGGGCGCCTGACCGGGCCGCTCACGTCGTCGCCTTTAGCAATGAGCGCTTTGGCGAGCCGGTGGCCCACGCCGCCGGCAATTCCGATAACAAAGACCTTCATCTTCATTCTCCTTGGATCACTCAGGCCGCGTCACATTGTGCCGGATATGTCCCCGGGTTGCGCTCGCGGCCGGACAGGGGTGACGGCGAGATCGCCATTGATAAGCTCGGGATGGGCTGCAAACAAGCCATGCGAGAGCCCGGGGCTCATCCGGTTCTCCGCAGGCCGGGGTTTATGGTGCCGATCACCATCCCATCGGAATTCGCCCGCTTTCCCGTTTCGCCGCGCAGTCGCCCTTGGCCAGACTCCGTGGTATCGATGACAAATGGCTCCGCTGATCGCCTGCTTTCAGATGGAGTCGAAATCTGGGCCTGTGCTTGGGGAATTTGGTGGACAAGCTTGATGTATTGGGTCTCAAGGCTTTCATAAGCGTCGCGGAACAGGGCAGTTTCCGCAAGGCCGCCGAAAGCCTCAATCTGACCTCCACGGCCGTAAGCCGGCGTGTTCAAAAGATCGAGGAATCGCTGGGCGTTGTGCTCATCACCCGCACGACGCGGCAGGTCACTCTGACACGTCTGGGGGCGGAATTTCTGCCCCGTGCCCAGGAGATGCTCGGCGCGGTCGAGGAGATTTTCAGCGATCTGCGCAACCGCGGCCGCTATGGCGAGCGGCGGATTACGATTGCCTGCCTGGCCACCGTCGCCTCGTTCCACATGCCCAAAATCCTCGAACAGTTCGCCAAGGTTCACCCCGATGTCCGGGTCGAGTTGCTCGATGTTTCGGCCACGCGCATTCTCGAGAGCATTCGCAACGAAAAGGCCGATTTCGGCATCAGTTTCGTAGGCGCCGACCATTACGATCTGGCGACCGATTTTCTCTATTCCGAGCCGCTGGTCGCCTGGACGGCGCGCGAAAGCGCCCTGGCCCGGCGCGCATCTGTCACCTGGGCCGAACTGCGTGATTATCCGTTGATTGCCATAGCCAAGCTTTCCGGCACACGCCGGGTCGTCGAGGAAGCCCTTGAAGCCCACGGGATCGATTTCGAGTTCGACTATGAGGTCCAGCAATTGCACACCGCGGTGAGCCTTGCGGGCGGCGGCGTCGGCGTGGCCGTGTTGCCCCGCATCGCCGCTGACGAGAAGCTGTCCAACGTGGTTGCCGTCCCTGTGGAAGGGCCCAAAGTGTCGCGCTCGATCGGACTTTTGCGCCGCAACGACCGACCGCTCTCACCGCTCGTCAACCAGCTTCGGTCCATGATCCTCGCGCGTTTCCGCAGCGGTCAGTCCTGAACTTATTGATGCACAAAAGTTTGCAATTGTGCAGTTTAATGCAGTTGTGTGTGGGAATGCGTCACGCCTAAGGTCCCTCAGGTTACAAAGAGGGAGGAGGCGATATGCCGGATCTCGCATCAATCGGTGTGAGCGCAAGCCAATGGGTCGGACGCGAGGAGCGGGCCGAGGACGAGGTTACGGGCCAGGCGGCGCGCAGGCTCGCGGCAACGCTTGATCTGCCCGCCCAAGGGTTCGCGCACGGCACCGAATTGCCCGAGGGCTGGCACGTCATTCTGTTCCCGCCTTTGGCTCCGACGTCGGGGCTCGGCCGGGATGGACATCCTCAGACCGGAGAATTTCTGCCGGCCCTGCCATTGCCAAGACGCATGTTCGCCTCCCGCCGGGTCGTTTTCCACCAGCCCCTGCTGATCGGCGATGCCGTAACGCGGGTTTCACGGATCGAAGATGTGGTCCCCAAGGAGGGACGGTCGGGGCTGTTGGCTTTCGTGAAGGTGGTGCATGATTTTGTCGGCCCGCGCGGCCTGGCTGTCACCGAAGAGCAGCAGATCGTCTATCGTGAGGACCCCAAGGGCACGGCCCCAACCCAGGCGCCACCCGTCCACCCGCTCGAAGCGGACTACACCTGGCATATGGGGTATACCCCCGATGCCGCGCTTCTGTTCCGCTATTCTGCCGTCACCTTCAACGGCCACCGCATCCATTACGACAACGATTACGCCCGCGACGTCGAGGGCTATCCCGACCGGGTGGTCAATGGCGGGCTGACGGCAATCATGATGCTGAAATTCGCCCGCCAGGTCCGGCCCGGGCGGTTGAGCGAATTCAGCGTGCGCAACAAAAAGCCGTTGTTCGTGGACAGGCCCGTCCGGATCTGGGGACGCCCGACAGGCGAGGCCGCCGCAGAATTCATCGCCGTTGACGGGGACGGTGCGGAATGCGCACAGGCCCAACTGGTCTGGGGGCCTGCCCAATGAGCCAGCTTCCCCTCAAGGGCATCAAGGTCCTCGATCTGACCTCCGTGATCGTCGGGCCGGTGGCGACCCGTTGGCTGGCCGACTACGGGGCGGACGTCATCAAGGTCGAGCCCGAAGGCGGGGATTTGATCCGCACGCTGGGCGGTGTGTCCTCATCGGGCCGCTTTTCGCCCAAATACCTCAATTTCAATCGCAACAAGCGCTCGCTGGGCATCGATCTCAAGCATCCCGAGGCCCAGGCCCTGATGCGGGATCTTATCGCCCAGTCCGATATCGTCATCACGAACATGCGCCACAATGCACTGGTCAAGCTGGGGTTGGACTACGCCTCGGTCAGCGCCATACGGCCGGACGTCATCCATTGCTCCATCGTGGGGTTCGATCAGAGAGGGCCCTACGCGGGCAAACCCGCCTACGATACGATCGTGCAGGGCGCGAGTGGGTTCGCCGATACCTTTGCTCGTATGGAGGGAACGCCGCGCTACGTCCCCCTCACCATCACCGATCACATCGTGGGCTTTATTGCGGTTCAGATGGTGTTGCTGGCCCTTTTGCACCGGCGCATGACCGGGGAGGGCCAGTCGATCGAAGTGCCCATGTTCGAAAACATGGCCGATTTCATCCTGTCCGAGCATATGGGGCAAAAGGTCTTTACAGGTTCGGACGGGCCGACCGGAGATCTCCGTATCCTCAATCCGCTCACCCAGCCCATCAGGACAAGCGACGGCTATATCTGTGTGTCGGCCAACACCGACAAGCAGGCTTTTGCCCTGTTCGACGCCATCGACCGCCCGGACATGAAAACCGACCCCCGCTTCTCTTCGGTTTCGGCACGGCTCAAGAATATCGATCTTTATCTTTCCACGCGCGACGCCGCATTGGCCCGGCAGACGAGCGCGCACTGGCTCGAAATTTTCGACAGGACGGATGTCCCGGCCATGCCGTGTCATACGTTCGAGAGCCTGATGGCCGACGATCAGCTTTCGGCCGTTGAGTTTTTCGACACGCTCGACCACCCGGTCGAAGGCAGGCTCACCGATATGCGGCTGCCAAACCGCACATCCAAGAATTGGGAAAAGCCATCTGTTCCGGCGCCCGACATCGGGCAGGACACCGACCAGGTGCTGCGCGATCTCGGGTACCCCGATAACCGGATCGCTGCCCTGAGGCAGGCCGGGGCAGTTTTCGGGCGCAACGCGGAGGATTCGCACAATGGATAAGACAAGGCTTGAGCTTGCCGCAAAATGGCGCGCGCTCATGTATGTGCCCGCCCATGTGGACAAGTTTCATCAAAAAGCGGCCCATGTGGGGGCCGATGCCATCATTTTCGATCTCGAAGATGCAGTTCCCGCTGCCCAGAAAGAGGAGGCCCGGCACAAATTGCCTCAGGCCGCCGCCCTGGTGCGTGAGACGGGCAATAGCGTTCTTGTGCGTATCAATCGCGAGATCGAATGGGGCATCGCCGATATCGAGGCGGCGCTGGCCGCAAATGCGGACGCGGTCGTCGTCGCCAAGGTGGAAGGCCCGGCCCATCTCACGCTCCTTGCCGACTATCTCGACCGGCATGAATCCCGTTTTGAGCGCAGCCATCCGCTTTATCTGCTCCCGCTCATCGAATCCCTTGATGCGTTCTGGATGATGCGCGAAATCGCCGGGGCCAGCGACAGGGTCATCGGCATGGCAATGGGCGGCGAAGACATCGCCGCACAAATTCATGCCGCTTCGGGTGAAGATACACTTGCCTGGCCGCGTCAGCAGATGATCTTTGCCGCTGCCACCGCGGGCATCGCCCCGTTCGGCCTGATGGGCAGCATCGCCGATTTTGCCGATCCCGAAAATGTGCTGCGGGTGGCCCGCAATTCGCGCCGCTATGGCTTTTGGGGGGCAACGTGCATTCACCCCAAACAGGTGGGTCCGATCAAAACGGCCTTCGCGCCGACCGAAGCCGAAATCGCAGATGCCCGGCAGATCGTCGAGGCGCTCGAAGCGGCCACACGGGCGGGACGGGGCGCTGTTGAAGTCAACGGCCGCATGATCGATGCGCCGGTCGCTGCCCGGGCCCGCCGGATCGTCGCGTTGGCGCGCTGAAATCGAGTTTCCGCTGGCCCCGCCAGTG
>NZ_CAXAXY010000140.1:0-5681 GCF_963972885.1 uncultured Pelagibacterium sp.
ATCCAGCCCGTCGCCCGTGGCGCTCATCAGAACGTTGGCGAGGATCGGATAGGTGTTGCGCCGCTCGACAACGCGGTGCACATGCCCCAGTGACTTGAGCAGATGGTTGCGCTCGAGCGTGACCTTCATGGCTTTTTGGACCCCTGATCTTTTCTGTCTGGTTTTCGCTGGCCCTGGACGGGCCATCACCGGCGCAAAAGCCGGGCACAGACCCTGCATCGCCGGGTAAAAAAACGCAAGGCCCCACCGGGCCGCAGGGCGCCGGCGAAACGAAAATCTGGTGGATAGTTGGCTCCCAACGCCATCATCACCAGCGTCCCCGCAAGACAAACCCTCGCCCCTGCGGGGAGAGGGTGGCCGGCAGGCCGGTGAGGGGACAGCCTCAGCCAAGATCACCCGCGGATCGGCTAAACCCGTCTCACCTCTCCCTTGGGGGAGAGGTCGGATGGCGCAGCCAGACGGGTGAGGGGGCCTTGCTTGTTTGCAGCAGAGCCGCTGCAGCCCTCCAAGCATAGCTCTTCGGGCGTTCGCCCCTCAAAAATGTGCGTCTTTTGCCGCCGGCCCTTCAGCCATGGGCTTCAGGGCGTTCGCAGCTAAAATCGCTCCACCGGAGCGATTTTGCGGGCCCAACGGGCCCGCCGCTCCTCACTCCTCCAGCATTCTGCGGAGCAGTTCGATTTCCTGGGTCAGCTCACCGTCCTGGCTCATCAGCTGCTCCACCTTGCGCACCGAATGGAGCACGGTCGTGTGGTCGCGCCCGCCGAACCGGCGGCCGATTTCGGGCAGGGACCGCGAGGTGAGCGACTTGGCCAGATACATGGCGATCTGGCGCGGGCGCACCACATCGCGCGAGCGGCGTGACGATAAAAGCTCATTGCGCGGCACCTTGTAATGCCGGGCGACGATTTTCAGGATGTCCTCGATCCGCACCCTGGGTGTGTCCCGCGAGCGAATGAGGTCCTGCAGGGTCTTTTCGGCCAGCCCCACGGTGATCGGCTCGCCGGTCAGCTGGTTGGCGGCCACCAGCCGGTTGACCGCACCATCGAGATCGCGACCATGGCTCACGATCGAGCGCGCCACGTAATCGATGACAGGGCCGGGAAAGCTCAGCCCGGTAAACCGGCTTGCCGCCTGGTCGGCCCGTTTCTGCACGATGGCCCGGCGCAGTTCGGGATCGAACTGGGTGATCGGGATCACAAGCCCGCCCGAAAGCCGCGAGCGCACACGGTCGTCGAGCATTTCGAGATCGCGCGGGGGCGCATCGCCCGCCACCACAACCTGCTTGGTGCCCGAAATCAGGGTCGAGAGCGTATGGCCGAATTCGGTGGCCGATTTGCCCTGCAAGAACTGCATGTCGTCGATCAGCAAGAGATCGATCCCGCGCAGCCATTCCTTGAAGGCCAGCGCTGACTGGTGCTGCACCGCGGTTATGAAATGGTACATGAAATGGTCGGCCGTCAGATAGACGATATTGCGCGAGGTGTCCGACGCCCCCGCCGCCCACGCAATGGCGTTCAAAAGGTGGGTCTTGCCCAGCCCGACCGAGGAATGAAGATAGACCGGGTTGAAGGTCACCACATTGTTGGCGGCAGCAGAGGCGACCTGCTTGGCAACATTGAGCGCCATTTCATTGGCGCTGCCCGAAACGAAAGTGTCGAAGGTCAGCTTGCGGTCGAGCGCCGAGCCCGAAAGGGCGTTGGCGCGGGTGCCGCTGGCCGGCTGGCTGGTGACCAGCGCCGGCACCGTGCGCACTGCCTGGGTGTCGGCCGGAGCGTCCGCTTCGGCGGTCGAGGGCTCTTGCGAGCTCACCAGCCGGGGCCGGGCCTGGCCGTTGACACGGACCGTCAGGTGCAGCCGTCCGATGGACTGGTCCTCGCTTTTGAAGGCCTCGAGAATCTTTTCGACGTAGTTCGATTGTATCCACGAGCACAAGAACCGCGTGGGCACCGAAAGATGGGCCAGATCGCCCACCACTTCCTCGAGCTCGAGCCGGGCAAACCACGACGTAAAGACATCTTCGCCAACCGCTGCCCTCAGCCGCGCCCGCACGCGCAGCCAGACCTGATCGGCATCCATCGTCATCTTGGTTTCCCCTTTCGCCCCTGTTGTCGTCTTTTGCGGAGCTGTGCCCGCTTTGCCTCCAACTGTTCCCCAGGTTCCGCGATCCGCAGCCGCGATCGAATCCATTGCTGTTGCCTCTTATAGCTGTGACGTCCCGCCCACCCCGGCGGCACCCCTGTTTCCCCGTCGCATCCCGTTCATCGGGACAACAAATTTACGCCCCCGCGCAAGCATTTCTTGCGCAGTACCCTATCGTTACAAATTGAAATTGGCGCGTCCGCGCCAGAGGAAAAGACGAAATCCCGTCTTTGTCAGTCTAGAGATGAACCAGGAACTTGGGATGCACGGTCATCACACCATGACGGCCCGCAATGAGCCGAAAATGATTTAAACCGTTCATCCCTGTCCCCTTGGTCTACCCGTTAAAAGGAGGCGTTAGACTTGTCTCTCGCCAGCCTCTTTCTGATCCAACGGGGCCATTTTAGACAGTCAAATTTTTGCGCACAACCGCCGATTTGGTCAAAAATCCGCTTGACTCGTCCCCTGCGCTCTCCGCTGGCCCGGCCCCGCCCCGCAAGGGAAAATTAAGGGTATGGGACTCCTCGCAGATTCCGGTTCGGGCCGTTTTGAGTCTCAACGGATTATTTTTTCCGCGGCCCGTCATCAGGACCGTTGCATGGACTTTTTGTGACCCTGCCATGACGGAAATGTCACGCAAATTTGGCACGGTTTCAAAAATGACAAAGGCCCCCGACGGGGGCCTTGGAAACTTGTTCTCAAACCCGAAACACGATCGGGTCGATAGGATCGATAAAGGCGTTTCCGCCGCGGATTTACGCGCTCAGGGCCTTCACGCGCTTGGCGAGACGCGAAACCTTGCGGTCGGCCATGTTCTTGTGGAACACGCCCTTGCCGGCAGCGCGCTGCAGCTCGGGTTCGGCGGCGCGCAGCGCTGCCATTGCCGCGGCCTGGTCGCCCGAAGCAATCGCTTCTTCGACCTTGCGCAGATAGGTGCGCACGCGGGAGCGGCGCGCCGTGTTCTTGGCGGTACGGGTTTCGATCTTGCGGGTGGCCTTCTTGGCCGAAGGGGTATTTGCCATGGTTTTGAAATTCCTCGTGGCGGTGTGCCTTGCGTGCTTGAACCCATCGGGCAAGCACAACCGGAACGGGCGCACCTTGCGGCACGCCCAGCGAAGGCTGCTCTATAGAGAGCGGGGCAAAGAGAGTCAAACGCTTTAGCGCTGGCAGGTTGGGCAGAAAAACGTCGAACGCCCCGCCTGAACGATTCGCTTTATGGTGCCGCCACATCCCGGCCGCGGACAGGGGTCGCCTTCGTGGCCATAGACGGCAAAGCTATGCTGGAAATAGCCCGGCTGCCCGTCCGCCCTGGCAAAATCTTTAAGCGTTGATCCCCCCGCCGCGATCGCCGCCGTCAGCACCTGCCGGATCGCCGCCACCAGCTTTTCGATTTCCCCTCCATCCAGAGTGCCGCCGGCCCGGCGCGGATCGATCCCGCTCATATGCAAGGCCTCGCACACATAGATATTGCCCAGCCCGGCAATCACCCGCTGGTCGAGCAGCGCCGTCTTGATCGGCCCCTTCCTGGCTCTCAGCCTTTCGGCCAGATAGGGCGCGCTCAGATCGTTGCCCAGCGGTTCGGGACCCAGCGAATCGGTAAAGGGGTTCGCCGCGCCCGGCGCAAACAGATCCATGAACCCGAACCGGCGCGGGTCGCTATAGGATAGAGTCACGCGCCCGCGCGCGGGATGGACCAGATGGACCCTCACATGGACATGCTTGCCGCTCGAATCGCCTGGGTTGAGACGGCTCGCCTCCTCGAGCAATTGATCGGCGACAAGAAACGCCCCCGTCATCCCCAGATGCGACAGCCACGCCCCGCCATTCGAGAGGGTGGCAATCAGATATTTGGCCCGCCGCCCCAGATGGGTGATCGTGTGGCCTTCCAACCCGGCAACGAACCCCTCGGGAAACGGAAACCGCAGGTCGGGACGGTTGAGCGTGACCGCTTCGATCCGCGCCCCTTCGATGTAGGGAGCCAGCCCACGCCGCACGGTTTCAACTTCGGGCAATTCAGGCATGAATTTCACTCAAGTCCATACATTTTGCCGCCATTGTTTGCGACGATTTCGCCAAAGCTCTACACCTTGCGTTATGGCGCGGCCAAGCCCATAACCGGGCTCTAAGCCAAGCAGAGAGGCTCGAAATGACCGAAAACGCTCAGACCACCCATTTCGGAACGCGCACCGTCCCGCTGGGCGAAAAGCAGGGCCTGGTCAACGATGTCTTTTTCAAAGTGGCCTCGCGCTACGACCTGATGAACGACCTGATGAGCGGCGGAATCCATAGAGTCTGGAAGGACTTGATGGTCGCCCGCCTCGCTCCGCCCCGTTCCGGATCGCGCGATTACAAGGTGCTCGACATGGCCGGCGGCACCGGCGATGTCGCCATGCGCATCCTCGATGCCAGCCACGGCTACGCAAAGGTCACGGTCTCCGACATCAATGCCGACATGCTTGCTGTGGGCGCCGAACGCGCCAGATCCTGGCGCTACCCGGCCAATGTCGATTTCGTCGAGGCCAACGCCGAACAATTGCCGTTTGAAAACAACAGTTTCGATGCCTACACCATCGCCTTCGGCATCCGCAACGTGCCCCGCATCGACAAGGCCCTTTCCGAAGCGTACCGGGTCCTCAAACGCGGCGGTCGCCTTCTGGTGCTCGAATTCTCAAAGGTCGATGTCCCGGTGCTCGACAAGGTCTATGACCTTTTTTCCGATCGCCTGATCCCGCCCATGGGCAGGATGGTCACTGGCGATGCCGAGCCCTATCAGTATCTCGTTGAATCCATTCGCAACTTCCCCGATCCGGCCACCTTCTCGACCATGATCGAAACCGCGGGCTTCAAGCGCGTCACCCACACCGCATTCTCGGGCAACATCGCTGCATTGCATGGGGGCTGGAAGCTCTGACCATGGGGCTGGGGACCTATCTAAGGCTCGCACGGGCCGGCTTCGTTCTGGCCCGCGAGGGAGCGTTCTCGCTCGCCGAGGGCCAGCCCATTCCGCCCTCGGCCAAGCTTATGGTCGGCATCGCCCGGCTGATCGAGAAGCGAGACGTGCGCAAGACCGGCCGCGTCACGCGGCTGGCCAATGCCCTGACCCGGCTCGGCCCGGTTTACGTCAAGCTCGGCCAGGTCCTCGCCACTCGCCGCGACATCATCGGGTTTGAAATCGCCTCCGATCTCGCCGCCCTTCAGGACGCGCTGCCCCCGTTCGATGAAAAGCTTGTCCCCGGTCTTCTGGCCCAAGCACTGGGTGAAAAGGCGGCCGCGCTCAAGGACATTTCGCCCCCTCTCGCCGCGGCCTCCATCGCCCAGGTTCATAAGGCCCGCCTGCAAACGCCGCAGGGCGAGCGCATGGTGGCCGTCAAGCTCCTGCGCCCCAAGATCCGCGAGCGCTTCGCCCGCGACCTCGACGGGCTCTATGCTTTGGCTGGCGTGGCCGAGCGCTTCATGCCGGCAACGCGGCGCTTCAACGGCAAAAAGGTCGTCGATGCTTTGGCCCGCTCGGCCCTGCTCGAGATGGATCTGCGCATGGAAGC
>NZ_CAXAXY010000141.1:0-5287 GCF_963972885.1 uncultured Pelagibacterium sp.
ACCCCGACATCATCCTCAACGGCGCAACAAAATCTCCAGAGGAAATGACCGAGGAGGTCTATAACACCCTCCTTGGCGCAATAAGGAGCTAGACCCATGCGCATTACAATGATCGGTGCGGGCTATGTGGGCCTTGTGAGCGGGGCATGTTTTTCCGATTTCGGGCACGATGTGACCTGTGTCGATCTCGACCAAAAAAAGATCGAGCGGCTCGAAAGAGGTCAAATCCCCATCTATGAGCCCGGGCTCGAAACTCTGGTGACCGAAAACGCCAAAGCGGGTCGACTGAGCTTTACCACCGATCTTGCAAGCGCGGTTTCGGGCGCCGATGTGGTCTTTATTGCCGTTGGCACACCTTCGCGGCGCGGGGACGGGTACGCCGATCTGTCCTATGTCCATGCAGCGGCCGCCGATATCGCAAAAGCGCTTGATGGGTTTACCGTCATTGTTACCAAATCGACGGTTCCGGTGGGCACCGGCGATGATGTCGAGCGCATCATTGCCCAGACCAGGCCCGATGCTGATTTCGTTGTCGTTTCCAACCCCGAATTCTTGCGCGAAGGCGCCGCGATCGAGGATTTCAAGCGCCCCGACCGGATCGTTGTCGGGCTCGAGGATCAACGGGCCCGCCCGGTCATGGAAGAGGTCTATCGCCCGCTCTATCTCAACCAGTCACCATTAATGTTTACCGGCCGGCGCACGGCCGAATTGATCAAATACGCGGCCAACGGGTTTCTGGCCATGAAGATCACCTTTATCAACGAAATGGCCGATCTGTGCGAAAAGGCCGGCGGGGACGTGCAGGCCGTGGCGCGCGGCATCGGGCTCGATAACCGGATTGGTTCAAAGTTTTTAAACGCCGGCCCGGGCTATGGCGGCTCGTGCTTTCCAAAAGACACACTGGCTCTGGTCAAGACCGGCCAGGATTTTGACGCGCCCCTGCGTCTGATCGAAACCACAGTGGCGGTCAATGATCAAAGAAAACGGGCAATGGGCCGCAAGGTGATTTCAGCCTGTGGCGGGGACGTGCGCGGCAAAACAATCGGTATTTTGGGACTAACCTTTAAACCCAACACCGACGATATGCGCGATGCGCCCTCGATCGCCATCATCCAGGCCCTGCGCGACGCCGGCGCGATCGTGCGCGCCTATGATCCCGAAGGCATGGAGGCGGCAAAAACCGTGCTCGAGGGGGTCGAGTATGCAAAGGACGCCTATGACGCGGCCGATGGTGCCGATTGTCTGGTTCTGGTCACCGAATGGAACCAGTTCCGCTCGCTCGATCTCAATCGGATAAAAAAGGCAATGACAGCCCCGGTCCTTGTCGATCTGCGCAATGTCTATCGTCGCCATGAGGTCGAGGCAGCCGGCTTTGTCTATTCGTCCATCGGACGGGCCCAGGATGTGACCGAACTCGACACCCACGGTGTGGCAGCCCAATGAAGATATTGGTGACCGGCGCCGCGGGCTTTATCGGCTATCACCTTTCCGAACGCCTTTTGGCCGATGGCCACGAGGTTTTGGGGTTCGATGGGATGACCGATTATTACGATCCGCGGCTTAAAACGGCCCGGCTTGCGCTTTTGCGCTATTCGAACCGGTTTTCCTTTATCCAAGCCATGCTCGAGGACGAGGGCGCAATCGAAGGCGCTGTGGCATCGTTTGCTCCCGATATCGTTGTTCACTTAGCCGCCCAGGCCGGGGTGCGCTATTCGATCGAGCACCCCCAGACCTATATCGATGCCAATCTTTCGGGCACGTTCAATCTTTTAGAAGCGCTGCGCGCCCATCCGGTCAAACACTTTCTGATGGCTTCGACCTCATCGGTCTATGGCGGCAATACCGACATGCCGTTTAAGGAAACCGATCGCACCGATTTCCCCGTTTCGCTTTATGCCGCGACCAAAAAGGCCGGCGAAGCGATGAGCCATTCCTATGCTCATCTGTGGAAAATCCCCACGACCTGTTTTCGGTTTTTTACCGTCTATGGCCCCTGGGGGCGCCCCGATATGGCACTGTTTAAATTCGTTGATGCGATCGAGGCCGATCGCCCCATCGATGTTTACGGCAATGGCCAGATGCGGCGCGATTTTACCTATATCGACGATTTGGTCGAAGCCATTGCCCGGCTGACCGAAACGATCCCCCTCGAGGGGGAACCGGTCACATTCGAGGGGGGCAGCGATTCCCTGTCTCCGGTTGCTCCCTTTCGGGTGGTCAATATCGCGGGCGGCCAGCCGGTCGAGCTGCTCGATTTTATAACGACGATCGAAGAAGCGCTGGGCAAGACCGCGCACAAAAACATGCTCGAGATGCAGCAGGGCGATGTGGTGGCCACATTTGCCGATGCGTCTCTTTTGAACGCCTTGACAGGGTTTGTGCCACAAATCGGTATTGATGGGGGGGTAAGGGCATTTGTCGACTGGTACGGGGCCTATAAAAATGCGGCATGAAACGACGATGACAAAGGGGCTCGCTTACATGCGCCAACTTGTCTCTACGCACATTTGCGATCGACAACTTCCCTTTGTGCACGTTTGCGATCAAAAATGGTCGTTTGCGAACATTCCCCGGCCTTCGGCCGTTGTTCGCCAATGGACATTTCCGATCATTTGCGCCTGATGCGCCCGGTTTGACCTCTGCCCCGCGTTTCGACCTCCAGACTGCCAAGCCAGAGAAAGGACTACCCCAGCATGGATCAGCAAACGCCCGCGTCCCCTTCCCTTGACCGGCAGGACAACCCGATATTGGCCGTGGCGCTCGAGGCCGCTCTCGCCGCTGGCGTAAAAATCATCGAGATCTATGGGCGCGAATTTTCGGTCGAAACCAAAGCCGACGCGTCTCCTTTGACTGAAGCCGACGTAGCGGCTGAAACACTCATCATCGACCGGCTCGCCAAAGCTTTCCCTGATATCCCCATCATTGCCGAAGAAGCCGTTGCTAACGGGATTGCGCCGGAGTGCGGGTCGCGGTTCTTTCTTGTTGATCCTCTCGACGGGTCGAAAGAATTCATTGCTCGAAACGGCGAGTTCACTGTCAACATCGCGCTTGTCGAAGACGGGGTTCCGGTGCTCGGGGTCGTTTTTGCGCCAGCGCTCAAACGCATCTGGTGGGGCAGCAGCGAGCACGGTGCCCAGGTCGGCCTTGTCGAGGACGGTAAAATCGTCGCTCCCGTTGCGATCACTGTTCGCGAAATCCCCGAAGAAGGGGTAACGCTTGTCGGCAGCCGCTCCCATGGCAGTGGCAAGGGCGATAGCCGGCTTTCAGAGCTTAAAATTGCCAGCTTCGTTTCAGTGGGCTCGTCGCTCAAATTCTGTCTTGTCGCTGAGGGCGGCGCCGATATCTATCCGCGCTTTGGTCGAACAATGGAATGGGACACGGCCGCAGGTGATGCCATTCTTCGTGCCGCTGGCGGCCACGTGCTCGATTTGGCCGGAAACCCTTTTGCCTATGGCAAGCGCAATCAGGCTCATGACAGCGATTTCGCCAATGGCGAATTCTGGGCCGTCGGCGATGGCGCTCTTGTTGCAAAAATCTGCCCGCCGGCCAGCGCCAATGATGTGGAGCCGACTGCGTTCAGGGATGTTGGCAAAGCTCTTTCCCATCTTGCGCGTCTTGAGGCTGAGAGCATCGAGATTTTTCGGGAGGTTGCTGCGAGTTTTGAGCGGCCTGTGATGATGTATTCGATCGGCAAGGATTCCTCGGTCCTGCTGCATCTGGCGCGCAAGGCGTTTTACCCCAGCCGCATCCCGTTTCCGCTTCTGCACATCGATACCACCTGGAATTTCGCCGAGATGATCGCGTTTCGCGATGCCATGGCAGAACGTTTCGGGTTCGAGCTGATCGTTCATACCAACCCTGAGCTACTCCCTGAAATTGGGGCACTGACGTAAGCTACAAATTGTTGTCTGCTGGTCTTCGACGATGGAGATCAGAGATGTCGAAACGCAAGCAACATTCGCCAGAGTTCAAAGCGAAGGTCGCCCTGGAAGCATTGAAGGGCGAAGAGACGGTATCGGAATTGGCGAGCCGGTTCGGAATCCACCCCACGATGATCCACCAATGGAAACGGGCGTTGCTCGAAGGGGCATCGGGTGTGTTCGAACGTGGCGGGCGCAAAAAGCCTGAGATTGACGATGAACAGGTCAAGGATCTGCACGCCAAGATCGGAGAACTGGCTGTCGCCAACGATTTTTTGTCACGAAAGCTCAAGCCCTGGGGCGGGAAGTGAGACGGGGGATGATCGAACCTGATCACCCCGTTCTCTCGATTGGCAAACAGTGCACGCTGCTGTCGCTCTCGCGTTCCTCGTTCTACTACACGCCGAAAGGCGAGACCGAGATCAACCTTGTCCTGATGCGCAGGATCGATGAGCAATTCCTGGTGACGTTGCCCCTTGGAGCTAATCCAGTTTGAAATAGACTCTGGCCCATCAAAAAGGACCAGAGATGAAGCGCAACAGGTTCAGCGAAGAACAGATTATCGGTATCCTCAAGGAGCACGAGGCGGGGGTTCCGGTCGCCGATTTGTGCCGGAAGCACGGCGTGAGCAATGCCAGCATCTACGTAGGCCTCCGTTGAGGGCCGCCTTGGCCTGAGCGGCCGATCTGGTAGCAAACTATCAGTATGGATATCCTTACTGACAAAAGTCGCGTTGAGCGGCTCGAGATTGTGGACACAGGCCGGCGCCGGCGGTTCAGTGATGCGGAGAAGATCCGGATCGTTGAAGAAAGCTTGTCGGCCCCGCGAATGGGTTCGGCGACCGCACGACGGCACGGAATTGCGGTGCCATTGCTTTTTGCCTGGCGCAAGGCGTATCGCGACGGCCAGCTGGGCAACGAGGCGCCTTCGTTTTATCCGGTGCGCTTGGATGGGATTGGGGGTCATGCCAGCGATGGCAGCCTTCCACCAGAGCCGCCCAGGGATGGTTCAGCCAGTCCTGTCGAGATCGTGCTGCGCAATGGTCGCCGCATGATCGTGCGCTCCGATATCGCCCCGTTTGCGCTGGGACGTTTGCTCGATGTGGTGGACCGATGATCCCGGTTCCGAGCGGGACCCGGGTATGGCTGGCGGCCGGCCACACTGACATGCGCAAGGGGTTCAACTCTTTGGCCCTGGTGGTCCAGGAGGTGCTCAAGCGCGACCCCCACTGCGGACATCTGTTCGTGTTCCGGGGTCGCAAGGGCAATCTGGTTCGCATCATCTGGCATGATGGCCAGGGAGCATGTGTTTTTACAAAGCGGCTCGAGCGCGGGCGTTTCCTCTGGCCCTCACCGGCCGATGGTGTT
>NZ_CAXAXY010000142.1:0-5173 GCF_963972885.1 uncultured Pelagibacterium sp.
GGACACGCGACAAAACAGGGGTTTAGAGCCAAGGATTTGATTCAATCAAATCCTTGGCTCTAGCGCACCGACACATACCCGCCCTGCAGCCCGTCCTTGGAATAAACCACCTGCCACAGATGCACCCAGCGGGCCCGGAAGATGGCGGCGCAGCTGAGCAGGTAATAGCGCCACATGCGATGGAAGCGCTCACCGTAGTTTTCGGAAATCTCGGGCCATGCGGCTTCGAAATTCCGATACCACGCCATGAGCGTCGGATCGTAATCGGCGCCGAAATTGTGCCAGTCTTCCATGACGAGCTTGCCTTCCACAGCGGTCGTGACCTGTTTGGGTGACGGCAGCATACCGTTGGGGAAGATGTATTTTTCCAGCCACGGCTCACCGGCACGGCGGGTCAGGCTGCCCCCGATTGAGTGCATGAGGAACAGCCCGTCATCGGGCAGCAATTCACTGACCTTGGAAAAATAGGGCCGATAATTCTTGTAGCCCACATGCTCGAACATGCCGACCGAAACGATTCGATCGAACTGGCCATCGACGTCCATATAGTCGAGGAGCTTTGTTTCGATCGGCAGGTCTCCGCGGGTTTCATTGGCGTATGCCATCTGTTCCTTGGAGACAGTGATGCCCACCCCCGAAACGCCGTAGCGCTCGGCGGCAAATTTGAGCAAACCACCCCAGCCCGAGCCGATATCGAGGATGCGCATGCCGTCCTTGAGGCCGACCTTGCGACAGATCAGATCGAGCTTGGCTTCCTGGGCGGCATCGAGCGTTTCGGCTTCGCGCCAATAGCCGCACGAATAGATCATGCGCGGGTCGAGCATGCGCCTGTAGAGGTCATTTCCGATGTCGTAGTGTTTTTCGCCAACTTCGCGCACATGCAGCCGCTGGGGATTGAGCACCATGCCCTTGATGGTCAGAAGCGCCAGAGCCGGATCGAACTTGACCCGATTCTGCAATTGCCCGGTCAGGCATCGGTATAGAAACTGATCGACCGCCTCGCTGTCCCACCAGCCGTCCATATAGGCTTCGCCAAGCCCCAGGGTCCCGTGGGTCATGACGCGGCTGAACAGGCGGTCGTCGTGAACCTGGATATCCCAGGGCCGCGAGCCGCCAATTTGGATATCGATTTGCGCTAGAAGATCGGTAATAAACGACTTGAACTTTGCCGACATGGCCCCGCTCAAAAAATATTAGTGACGCGCCAAGGCGCGGGGAAAGACACCTACCTCACTAAAATTTGTGCGTGTTGTCCAGTCCCTTAGTGGGCTTACTGCACCCAATCGTCCGCCTGGCGGGTCGGCGGCGAGTATCCGTCTTCATCATCTGCCGTTTCGAGAATTCCGATCAACTCGGCCACTTTGCCGGTCGGCAGATGATCGCCCTCATTGACCCGCGCCTCATCGGCTTCCAGCCAGACCAGTGCCTTTGTCAAATCCGCCTCGGTGGCTTCGGTCGCCGCTATTTCGGCGGCCAGATGTTCGTCTATGGGACCGAGTACCCGCTCGATTTCACCGCGCGTGAGTGTCATGGCCATATCTCCCAAAAGACCTGCTCACCGATTAATGCGGTGCGCGCCCGATGGGTTGCATGCCGCACTGGCAATAAACGGCAACCCGATGCAATCTGGCTTTCCCTATAACCTATGGAAATTTTCGCCCGCCCTGTCGGATGCGGCGCGCCGGGTGCGTCCTCGCCATACAAGGAGTTTGGCCATGCTCTACGCAATCCTTTGCTACAACGACGAAGCCGCCGTTGGCGGATGGTCGAAAGAACACGACGACAAGATCATGGCCGATCTTCTCGCCGTTCAGAAGCCGCTGGTCGAAGCGGGCAAGATGGGACCGGTGGCTCGGCTGATGCCGACGACTGCCGCCACGACCCTGCGCAAGACCGCTGGCGAGCCGATGGTGCTGGACGGACCTTTCGCCGAAACCAAGGAACAGTTTCTCGGTTTTTACGTCATCGACGCGGAGAGCCTCGAAGAGGTTGTGCAGGTTGTGCGCGATCTGGCCGAGGCCAATCCGGGCATGGGGTCCTATGAGATCCGCCCGGTCCGCGACTTCTTCCCCGGAGCGCAAGCAAAGTGAACGACAAGGATGCCGACTGGATTGGCCTGACACTGGCCGGTGCCCGCCCCCGGGCGGTTGCCGCGCTATACAGGTATTTTCGCGACCTCGACATGGCCGAGGAAGCCTTCCAGGAGGCATGCCTGCGTGCGCTGAAATCGTGGCCGAAAAACGGTCCGCCGCGCGATGCGGCGGCATGGCTGATCCTTGTGGGTCGCAATTCGGGCATCGACAACGTCCGCCGCCGCGCGCGATTTACCGAATTGCCCGAAGAAGATAAGATTTCCGACACCTCCGATGCCGAAAGCAACATTGCCGAGCGGATCGACGATTCCCATTATCGCGACGACATCCTGCGGCTGCTGTTTGTGTGCTGTCATCCGGATCTGCCGGCCACCCAGCAGATTGCCCTGGCCCTACGGATCGTTTCGGGGCTCACAGTCAGGCAGATCGCCCGCGCCTTTCTGGTCTCGGATGCGGCCATGGAACAGCGCATAACCCGCGCCAAGGCGCGCATTGCCAAGTCTGGCGCAAGCTTTGAGACACCCGACGCCGCGGATCGCGCCGAGCGGGTGGGCGCTGTGGCGGCCATGGTCTATCTGGTGTTCAACGAGGGCTACACCTCGGCCGGCGAGCGAACGGAAACCCGCAACACCTTCGCTCTGGAAGCGATCAGGCTGGCCCGGCTGCTGCTCGGGCTGTTCCCGACTGAGCCCGAACTGATGGGCCTTCTCGCCCTTTTGCTCATTCAGCAATCGCGCGACGCAGCGCGGTTCGACACGACCGGCAACATCGTTCTGCTCGACGATCAGGACCGCGCGCTCTGGGATCGCCGCATGATCGACGAAGGGCTTGCGCTTATCGACAAGGCGATGCGGCACCGGCGCCCGGGTGTGTTCCAGGTTCAGGCGGCCATTGCGGCGTTACATGCCCACGCGAAAACGCCCGCCGATACCGACTGGACCGAGATCGAGCTTCTCTATCGGGTGCTCGAGGCGCTGCAGCCCTCCCCCGTCGTTACCCTCAACCGGGCCGTGGCGGTCTCAAAGATCGAAGGGCCGCAAGCGGCGCTCGACCTGATCGAGCCCCTCGCCGATGCGCTGGGTGGCTATTTCTATTTTCATGGACTGCGCGGCGGGCTGCTCAAAGACCTCGGGCGCATCGAGGAGGCACGCATCGCCTTCGACATCGCCATTGCCCACGCCAACACCACGGCAGAGGCCGTTCACATTCGCGCCCATCTCGACAAACTGGGCGGGTCGCCCTCGGGCGCATAATTTTTTTCGCACTCTTGTCGGGGTGCCAATTGGCCGTCCGTCCTATGGGCATCTTACCCAAGGAGGACATCATGTTCATCAAGACCGCATTTGCGGCGATCGCCCTGGCGACGCTTGTTTGTTTCCCCGTCGGCGCACAGGACGCCACCATGGCAGAGACGTTCGATCCCATCGAACTGAGCACGGACGTGCCCGTCCCCTCCGAGGACGGGACCGTCAATATCGACGGGCTGGAGATGTATTATCAGGTCCATGGCGAAGGCGAGCCGCTTGTGCTCATCCATGGCGGGCTGATGACCATCGAGGCATGGGGGCCGATCCTCCCCGCGCTTGCCGAAAACCGCAAGGTCTATGCAATCGAACTCGAGGGCCATGGCCGCACCGTCGATCTCGACCGCCCCCTGTCCATGCAGCAGTTCGCTCAGGATGTTTCGGGGTTCATCGAGCAGATGGATCTGGGGCCCATCGATATCGTGGGCTTTTCCATGGGCGGCGGCACTGCGATGGGCGTGGGAGTCCTGCATCCCGAACTGGTCAAGAGCCTTGTCATCATTTCGGCTTCCCATCAGCCCGATTCGATCTGGGATTCGGTGCGGGCCGGCTGGCCCTATATGACAGCGGAGATGATGGAAGGCACCCCCATGCTTGCCGCCTATGAGGCCGTTGCGCCTCAGCCCGAGCGGTTCTCCGGATTCGTCGACAAGATCAGAGAATCGATGGTTTCGGGAGAGCAAAGCTGGACCGACGAACAGATCGCCTCGATCCCCGTGCCGGTTCTGATGATCATCGGGGATACCGACCTCGTCCAGTTCGACAAGGCCCTCGAGATGTTTCGCCTGCTCGGCGGGCAGTCTTCGACCGGTCCGATGGGTCCCGCGCTCAACACCGCACGCCAGTTCGCCGTGATCCCTGGGGCGACCCACTACGATATCATGTTCAAGACCGACCTTATGCTGCCGCTGATTGAAAGCTTCTTTGCCGCGCAGGCCAGTTGATAGATAGATTCAAGTGGCTGACGGCCGGATTCAGATGTATCGTATTCTGAATCCGGTCTCTGGCATTAGATATTGAAATAAAATGCTTTTTCCGAGTTCGGCCCGAGGAGGCTCCACATGAAGATCACCCCCTATCTCAACTTCGCCGGCGATTGCCGCGAGGCGATGAGCTTTTACCAGTCGGTGCTGGGCGGCGAACTCGAAATGACCGCTCACAAGGATACGCCATCGGCCGAGCACGTCCCCGCCGAGATGCAGAACCAGATCATGCACGCGGCCCTGACCTGGCCCGACGGCACGATTTTCGCCTCCGATGCCCCCATGGCGCAGGCCAATTCCTTTTCCGGCGTCTATCTCTCGGTCCACCCCGAAACCGTCGAGGACGCCGAGCGCATGTTCGCCGCCCTCAAGCAGGGGGGCGAAGTGGAAATGGAACTCGAACAAACCTTCTGGGCCAAACGGTTCGGCATGCTCTATGACCGCTGGGGCGTCAAATGGATGTTCAACGTCGATTAGGGTCAGTGGGGCAGTGATGGGTGTCGGGTCATGCTCTCGGCTCCATCACCAGACATTCACCCACCCCATCGTCATCCTCGGGCTTGACCCGGGGAGTGAGTGCCGTCCGTAGGCAAATCGCTCCGGTGGAGCGATTTGAGGCGCGAACGCCCGGAGCGCTATGCGCGAGGGCAGCAACGCCCGAGGATGACGTGGGTGAAGGTGGAAACGCTGCGTAAAAAACTTTATCCCCGCCCCATCATCCTCGTGCCATTCTCCTCCCACGGCCGCACCAGAGACGAGGATGCATACGAGCTTCCGGTGAGGGCAGGATGGA
>NZ_CAXAXY010000143.1:0-4620 GCF_963972885.1 uncultured Pelagibacterium sp.
GCCAGACGCCAGACGCCAGACGCAGCCATGCCGCCACGCCGACGCCTCCACCCCGCAGCGCGGAGGGATCCAGACCGGTAACGGTCAAGCTTGCGGTCTTTCTAGCGCCAAATTCGAGCAGATAAACGATCGCAAGCTAACCGACAGCGCCGCCTGGTGCTTGAGGCAGGTGGTCGCGTTAAGCAATCGGGCAACCTCGTCGCGGCTCAAAACGATCGGAAGGTTGGGGGGCTGGCTGAAACGAATAGAACGACAAAACCCATCGGCAATTTGGCTTTTTCGCACATTGCCGGCGAAGAGGCCGTTGTGCGATCGACACCCTTTTGTTGCCGCACATTCCCCGGCAAAGAGGCCGTTGTTCGGCAACCCCCTTTTCCGTACGTTTGCCACTTTCCGCATGGGTTGGGGCTTTCGCAAACGCCCCGGAAAAACGAAACACCGCAAAAGGGCAGGGAGCACTCAAAGGCAATCCCTGCGCAAGGCGCATCAAACCTGCCCTGGGCGAGGGGTCTGGCCCCTCACATCCAGAGACTGATCTCGGTGCGCTCGATATAGCGAAACACCGTATTGGCCGATTTCCAGCCGCCCATTTTCATCAGCTTGAGCACATCGTGCCCGTCCCCGAGCAGGGTTTGGGCCGCACCCACCCGCAAGGAATGCCCGCTGATCGCTTCGGATGTTTCCGGCGGCAAACCAGCCCGCCCGGCAATCAATTTCAGCAACCGCGAAATCGAATGCCCCACCATGTGCCGTGCGATCGGGCGGCCGCGATAGACCGGTCGGATCAGCGGTCCGGTTTCAAGCCCGGCCGCCTCGATCCAGTCACAGACAATTTTGGCGGTGGCCGCCGAAAGGGTAATCACCCGCCCATCGCCTGTCTGGTCGGTCTTGCCGCGGCGAATGAGGATCGCAAGGTGTCCCTGGCGGTCGGTAACGAGATCTTGGACATCGAGCGCCGCGATTTCCGAGCGCCGGCACAGGCCCTCGAACCCGAGCGCAAGCAAGGCCTTGTCGCGCTTGCCGGCCAGATCATCGGCGCAGGAAGCAAGCAGTTTGGCCCGCAGAGTGCGATCGATGCCATGGGCCTGGCGCGGACGATTGGGGCGATGGCGCTTGATGCGCCTTATGGCGAGGCGCACGGCTTCGGTTGCGGCGGGATTGGAAAGATCGAGCGCCCGGTGCACGCGAACGATCGCGGCGACCCGCCGAACCAGGGTGGCCGCCGACAGGGTCTGGATCGCCTCGTTGAGGTAGCGCTCGAGCGTTTCCGGATCCGCGGGCAGTGCGCACAGATCGTTCTGCGCACACCAGTCGGCAAACAGGCGAAAATCCTTGCCATAGCCAGAAATCGTTGTGTCGGCATAGGCGCCGCGCAACCGCTCGAGCGCTGCCTGCCAATCAGGAGCAGGATGAGGGCCGCCAGAAAGCGGCCCGTCCAAAGTCATGGGATCAGTCATGGCCGACCTCCTTGATCGTGCCCCTGGCAGGGCGCCGGCCGATATTCCAGAGCATGGCAATACTGGTCATCCGCCAGACCGAGCGCACGATCTTTGCGCCGATGATCACAGCCAGGGGTTTGCCGAACACCACCCAACCCATCGCGATGGTGAAATGCAGATCATGCTGGAGTGCAGGCCCGGCGATAAAGCGGGGCAGGACCGAACGTTCGATATTGGCAATGAGGGACTGAGGGCTCGTGCCATGGATCGGGGTGCCGGCCCAGGCGATAAAGCCGGCGCCGGTTTTCGCCGCGATGTCGCGGCGAAAAAGATCGGGGTTTTTGACGCACGCGCAGTGAAACGCGCCTGCGCCGTCGCAGACGATAGCGATCATTTTCATGATAGTCGCTCCCCTACGCCAGATCGGACGTGGGACGACGAAAAAGATGGTCGCCAGAGAAAACGGAAAAATGGGTATTTGGCGCAAATACGCCTTCAAGAATGCGCGCGAGCGCGCTAGGGCTTGTGTCAGCCATTGTTAGCTCCTGTTCCAAGCAGGTAGTTGATGTGGTCAGGCCGTCTCGGTGTTCCACCACCGGGGCGGCCGCTTTTGAGGCGGCGCACCCAACCTGACACGAAGCCAGTTCGAGCTTCGATTCGTTCAGCCTAGCATTAATGGAGAACGAAACCAGAAAATGGTCCCGCCAGGGTTAACGCTAATCATTTGACTCAATTACGAACGATGTCGCTCCGGCTCGCAATTGCGCGCTCAATCTGGTGATGTATCGTTTCCGAGCAGAGGGGGAGTGAGAAATGCGGTTGGTGCCATACATTTTCTTTGTCCTTTCGGGGGCTTCAGCGGGCGTCGGCGTGCTTTGCGCCGTCATGGCCTTTTTTTACGCAAACGGTTTTGAAATCGATGGAGCCGTCAGGCAGGGGATTGTCTATGGGGCGATAGGCATTGTCTGCCTGTTCTCCGCGCCTCTCTGGTTTGCCCTCGGAAGGATTTTGCACACGCTTGATATGATCCGAAAAAACTCCGATCAAAACGTTGGGACGCTTTAGGCGCCAGCATTCATTTTTTGTCTCACCCACTTTGGGAAGAGCAATTTCAGCGCGAGCAGTCATCAGCGATGTCATGCCTGCGTGGCGCGGAAGCGGTATGGACCAAATCCAAAGATAGAGGACGGTGAGCCCTTGCGGTCTTTACCATTTGGGGCAACAGAGCTTACCCATTGGATTTGATTGTATTAGGTTTATCGGGCTACTACTGGGCGATCGAGGGGAAGAGTCATTTCGGACAACAATATAGGTTTCGGCACCTCTGGCCTGCGCGGCTTGGCTTCGGGTTTTACCCCGGATGTGGTTGGCGCCTATGTGCGCGGGTTTCTTCAAACCTCGTGTGCAGACGCTGATACCCGGGATGTGGCGATCGGGGTGGATCTTCGCGCTTCGAGCCCTGCAATTGCGGCACTTGTTGCCGGGGCGGTTGCGGGGAGCGGCTGGCGACCTATCCATGGCGGGGCGGTGCCGACACCAGCGCTTGCGGCCTATGCGCTCAAGCGAGGCATCCCGGCGATCATGGTGACGGGCAGCCATATCCCGCCCGACTATAATGGCTTGAAGTTCTATCGCCCCGACGGCGAGCTGCTCAAATCCGATGAAGCGCCGATCGCTGCGGCCGCTGAAGAGACCCTTGGTTCGGGCTGGAGTTTTGCCCCTGCCGATCTGCCGCCGGTCGAAGAGAAGGTTGCGGTAGAATACACGAACCGGTTCACGTCGAGTTTTTCTGCCTCCAGCCTTTCGGGACTGCGCGTCGGGGTCTTTGCCCATTCCGCGGTGGGTCGGGATCTTCTGGCCGACATTCTCGAAAGCCTCGGGGCAGACTGTGTGTGCTTTGGCCGGGTCGAGGAGTTTGTTGCCGTCGACACCGAAGCCGCGAGCGCCGATCATCTGGACCAGATGCGGCAGGCGCTCAAGACACATGGCCTTGATGCCGTGGTGTCAACCGACGGAGATGGCGACCGGCCGTTGCTGCTCGATGAAGCCGGACACCAGATCAATGGGGATGTGCTGGGCGCCCTGACCGCCCGGTTCCTTGGGGCCAAAACTGTCGTGACGCCCCTGACCTCTACGAGCGGCATTGAGCTCAGCGGTTGGTTCGAGACTGTCATTCGCACAAGGATCGGCTCGCCCTTTGTTGTCGAAGCCATGACCCAGGCAACGACAAAGGACGAAGACAGGATCGTCGGGTTCGAAGCCAATGGCGGCTTTCTCGTGCAAACACCGTTCAGCCTCGAGGATGGGATACTGGATCCCTTGCCGACACGGGATGCGGTGTTGCCGATACTGGCGGTGCTCGCTTCAAGCAAGAGTGCCGGTGAACCGATATCGCACCTTGCGGCATCGCTGCCGCCGCGGGTCATGAAGGCGGCGCGGCTCAAGGAGATACCGCCGCAAAAGGGCAGCAAGTTCTGTGTGACTATGGCAGACTCGTTTGTGATGCGGACGGTTTTCGATCCGATCCTCTCGGACATCTCGGCGATCGATACCACCGACGGGACGCGGTTGACCCTCACTGACGGATCGATCGTTCACTTCCGCCAGTCGGGCAACGCACCAGAACTCAGATGCTATGTCGAGACCGACACGGCCGAGGCGACCGATCGGCTCCTGGAAACGATGATGGCACAGCTCGAACAGCATTTTGGACGCAAGGAGTGATGGGCATGGCAATGGAAATGGGACGCATCACCCCGATCGTTCTGGCCGGGGGTACGGGAACGCGGCTGTGGCCAATGTCACGGTCAGCGCGGCCCAAGCAGTTTTTGACCCTTTCGGGTGAACACAGCCTGTTCCAGGATACCCTGCTCAGACTTGCATCAGATCCCCGCTATGGCGCGCCGATCGTCGTGACCAATGAGGATTATCGCTTCGTTGTCGCCGAACAGGCGTCCGAGCTTGGGTTACAGCTTGCCGCCATCGTGCTCGAACCTGTGGCCCGTAACACCGCCCCGGCCATTCTCGCTGCAGTGCTGGTCGCCAGTCAGGATCAGCCCGACGCAATCGTTCATGTGCTGCCTTCGGACCACAAGATCGGTGTCGATGCCGCCTATGTCACAGCGCTCGATCAGGCAGAGGCTGGAGCAAAGGCGGGATCTCTTGTCACCTTCGGGATTGC
>NZ_CAXAXY010000144.1:0-4601 GCF_963972885.1 uncultured Pelagibacterium sp.
GCACCTCCGCCACAATTTGGGCGAACCATTCATTTGCAGTTCAGCAAACTGACGGTAATAGTCGGGGCATGAAAAACGCTCTCCTGTCCCGACTCACATCGCTGGCCCTGGCTTTGAGCCTTTCTTTGCCGCTGGGCGCGATGCCAGCCGTGGCGCAGGAAGGATGCTGGGACAATTCGGCCATCCAGTCCGCCCTCGCTGAAGGGCGCATACAGCCGGTGGCTGCAGTGCTCTCGCGCGAGGGGATCGATCCTTCGACCGAAGTGCTCAGCGTCAAGGTCTGTGAGCAGGGCGGAGCGCTGGTCTATGTGCTTGCGGTGCTGGAAACCTCGGGCCAGGCGCGCAATCTGACGTTGAATGCACAATAGAGCGTGTCCGGACAAAGTGGATTCCATTTTATCGGTTCGGACGCGCGATGAAATAAAAATCTAGGCCACACGCGGGCGGGGCGGGACCATGCGAATTCTTGTTGTTGAAGACGACGAAAACCTCAACAGGCAGATTTGTGAAGCGCTGACCGACGCGGGCTATGTCTGCGACAGCGCCACGGACGGCGAGGAAGGACACTTCCTGGGCGATACCGAACCCTATGATGCCGTGGTGCTCGATATCGGGCTGCCGCGTATGGACGGGATTTCGGTGCTCGAAGCCTGGCGCCGCGAAAACCGCATGATGCCGGTGCTGCTGCTGACGGCGCGGGACCGCTGGAGCGACAAGGTGCAGGGCATCGACGCCGGCGCCGACGATTATGTGGCCAAGCCCTTTCATATGGAAGAAGTGCTGGCGCGGCTGCGCGCACTGGTGCGCCGGGCGGCGGGCCATGCGTCCAACGAGATCATAGCGGGAAATGTTCGGCTCGACACCAAGGCGGGCCGGGTGACTGTGGACGGGCAGGCGATAAAGCTGACCAGCCACGAGTTCCGGCTTTTGTCCTACCTCATGATGCACAAGGGCAAGGTGATCTCGCGCACCGAGTTGACCGAGCATCTTTACGATCAGGATTTTGATCGGGATTCCAATACGATCGAAGTGTTTGTTGGCAGGCTGCGCAAGAAGCTGCCCGAAGAACTGATCCAGACCATTCGCGGGCTCGGCTATCAGATCCTGGCGGATTGAGCCGTGTTCAGCTTTCTGCGAAACCCGAAACTGGCTCAATTTTCCTTGTGGTCGCAGGTCCGGACGGAAAACCGGTTCCCACTTTTCCTGGACCTGCTCTAGTGACTCGTGGCTCCATCGCTTTCCGGCTCTTCTGGCTTTCGGCGGGCTGGCTGATCGTTGCGCTCGTCGCGACCGCGTTTCTTTTGACCGAGCTTTACTCGCAGGCCCTCGACAGGGATCTGACCGAAAGCCTCGATTTACAGATTTCATCGCTGGTCGGGCAGACTCTCGAACTCGATTCGGCGGCGTCCGGGGAGATCGGTCTGGCCGATGCGCGATTTTCGCGCCCCACCTCCGGCTGGTACTGGCAGATCCGCAACGAGGCGGGCGCGCTGGTCAATTTTTCTCCCTCGATGGTTGGAACGGTGCTGCCCGATCTCGAGGGTACCTTTAATGCTTCGGGAACCCGTTCGGGCATGATCGCCGACGACTATGGCGACCAGACATTGCGGGCCGTTGAGCGCTGGGTGACGTTGGACGATCTGGGGCGCTATGTCATCACGGTGACCGGCAATTACACCGATGTGGAAGGCCGCGCCGCCGCGTTTCGGGGGCAGGCGATCATCGTTTTGGCGTTTGTGGCCCTGATCCTGGCTGCCATGAGCGGCATGATCGCGCGCTTTGCGCTGCGGCCGATCGAGCGGCTGCGTGAGGCCATCGAGGCGGTGCGCGAAGGCGACAGGCCCAGCGTCGAGGGCAGCTTCCCTCAGGAAATCGCGCCTCTCGCCGACGAGGTCAACGAACTGCTGCGGTCCAACACCCAGATTGTCGAACGCTCGCGCGCCCAGGTGGGCAACCTCGCCCACGGCCTGAAAACCCCGCTGGCCGTGTTGCGCAACGAGGCCGATGGGGGCAAGACAGCGCTCGCCACGACGGTGCTGCACGAAACCGACAATATGAGCCGCATCGTTTCGACCTATCTCGACAAGGCGCGGCTGGCGGCGCGTTCGAGCGTGGTCGGCAAGCGGGCCGATACCCGTGCGGTACTCGAGCGGCTGGGGCGCGTGATGGGCAAGCTCAACAAGCAATGCGACATGGCCATCGACCTGCCGTCCGATGTGCCCTGGTTCCGGGGTGATGAGAGCGATCTTGAGGAGATGGCCGGCAATCTTTTGGATAATGGCTGCAAATGGGCGCGCTCGGAAGTTCGCCTTTCGGCGCGCGAGGCCAGCAATTCAGGGAACCGGAGCGTCGAGATCGTCGTTGAAGATAACGGACCGGGTCTGACCGCGGCCGAAGCCGGGCAGGTGTTGCGGCGCGGGGTCAGGCTGGACGAAAAAACGCCGGGGAGCGGACTGGGACTCGATATCGTCAAGGAACTCGTCGATATCTACGGAGGCGATCTGACACTGACACGCTCGGATCTGGGTGGCCTTCGGGCAACACTTCGGCTTCCTGCTGCGCGACAGGCACGGCAACAGACTTGAACCGGCGGCGACAAACCGCAATTTGGCCGTATTGGCTGAGATAGACATTAAAAGGCTTATTGGCCGTTACGAAAGGTATTGCGCAATGAAGATGTTGAGGGCGATTGCACTTGTTTCGCTGGCTCTGGTGGTCGCCGGTTGTACCCGTACGGCCAATTTCCAGACGAACCAGCCCATGATGCCGCAGCCCACTGTCATGACCGATCCGCTGCCCGAGCAGCCCACGGTGAACACACCTTCCGATTCGACGCCGATTCAGCAGGCGCGTCTGGAGCCGGGCAGCTATGAATATATCGATTCCTCGATCCTCGGTCAGTTGACGCCGGCCCAGCGCTCGGCCGCCAATGATGCCCAGTTCTACGCCCTCCAGTTCGGGCGCCCCGGTGCTCCGCGCACCTGGTCTTCGGGCGGCGCGACCGGTCAGGTTTCGGTGGGTCCCTATGTGCGGGTCAACAATCTCGACTGCCGCGAATTTTCGCACCGCGTGACCCTGGGCGGGCAGACCTACACCCGTTCGGGACAGGCCTGCCGCGAGGTCGACGGAGCCTGGGGTGTAACTGCGTAGACATTTGCCCCAGCGCAAAAATGATTGACGGGTGTCGCCGCTGGCGGCACCCTTTTTTTAACACCTTGAAAGGTTTTTTTACCCCATTGCGGATACGTTCGGCCTTCGGTCCCTCACGCAGCGCACCGGTTACAGGATTTCATGGCTCTCCCCGATACATTTCCCGGCGTAAAGAACCAGCCGCACGGCGCAGGCGGCGCCAAGCGCCGGATCGACGCAGGCAAGGACGCATTTTTGGAAGCGCTGGAGGGAATTCTTGTGGATCCGCCCGTTCCGCATGCGTTTGCCGGTGCCATCGAGCGCGAGACGGCGGGCAAGATATGGACATGGATGGCGCGCGACATCGCCGATGACGAAGCCGCGCGGCTGGCCGATGCCATTGATTCGGGTGCTGACGCGGTCGAGGCCTTCGACCTGCTGCTGCCCGAGATACTCGAAAAACTCAAAGCCAACGCCGTCGCCGAAAAGGACGATCGCGAACTCGAGCGCCGCAATTCGATCCAGATGGGGGGCGAAGAGGCGCGCCAGCGCCTCGCAGCCGTCATCATGGCCATGCGCCGCCGTCCCCTGCTGGCGCAGGCTGGCAAATTCGGCATCGCTGTCGGCTCGATGTCCGATGAAGCGGCCATGGCCACGGCGCTGCAATCGATCTCGATCACCAATCCTTTGACCCGGGCGCTCTGGATGCAGGTCATGGTCGGTCACATGGCCAACCCCAGCCGCGCCATGGCCGCCGCGGTGGCGATCGCGGGCGGCAATGGCGAAACGCGGATCACCAACGCCGGCTATGGCGCATTGGTCGAGGCCGTGCTCAGCCATGCCCAGAGCCAGATCGGCAAGCTGGCCAGCCAGCCCAACCTGTTTTCCGACGTCGACTTTTCGTGCAAGGCGATCGACCGGTTTCACAGGCTGATGCGGGCCATCAACTACAATCTCGAAATCGAGCGGCGGTCCGTGTGGGGCACGATCATGACCGATCTGACGGCGCGGCTGTCCGAACGACTCGAACGCCCGATGAAAGAAATCACGCTCAATGTCACTCAGGCGCTGCGGCGGCCCCGGGATGGCAATGATCGGGTCGACGCCGATGACGTGCTGGCCGCGCTCAACGGGCTTTATCTGCTCATGACCGTGAGGAAATGCCGCGACTCCCTGGCCGTCAATGCGCTGCTCGATCAGGCCTGGGCCGATACGGGGCAGACCGTTGAGGTGCTGGTGACCCGCGCGCTCGACATGTATCGCGGAGCACCCGCCGATCCGGTGGCGCGCGAGCGGCTGGACGCCGGGATCAAGATGGCCGAGATCCGCTTCAATCCCGAATATGCCGATATCTTGCGCCGGGCCCGCGACGGGGCCGAGCGCCGGACCGCTCAAGGCTAGGGCGTGTCCAGCAAACCATGTCCTCGACGCGATCGGGGATGGAAACGGTTTTGCGGTTCGCAACACGCGAC
>NZ_CAXAXY010000145.1:0-4550 GCF_963972885.1 uncultured Pelagibacterium sp.
GAGGACGAGTGCGTGTGAATGACCTGCCAGGTGCCGGCGACCTTGCGGAACAGCACCGTTTGTTTCCCGATACGCTCCAGGCGTTCGCCATTGGAGCTGAACGTTCCACTGATCGCTGTGTCCGCGACAGCCCATGCAAAGTCACTTCCCTCGAATTGCACGTCTATATTCGAGAAGTCGAGTTCGAGATCCGGAATGGTATCTTTTTCGGGCTCGACATGATTTTCGACAAGGTCGAGCAGGCCAGTATTCTCGCCGCCTGACTCAAAGTACCGGGCGCCTGACCAGTCGAGAAAGTTCTGTCGGAACAGTTCGCCATCGCCGGTCTCCCAACCGGTTTCGATCGCGGCCATGATATCCAGGATCGCCTGTTCATCAGTCGAGACCGGTTTGGTGTCGTGATGGCCGTCGGAGTTGTCGTGTCCGGCGGGGACCGTGCCTGACATTTCTCGATCAGCTGCACCGTCGGTATGGTCGTGATCATGTCCATCGCCGCTCGCCGATGATCCATCCATCGTGTCGGATGGAGGCGCTCCGTGAGCGTCTTGATGATCGTCTGTTGAATTTACGGTGCCTTGGTCGCCATGACCGGCTCCGCCGCCATGATCATGATCGTGGCCTGGCCCGCTGGCTTCAGGAAGGGTCTGCACGCCAAGTCCGTACTTGTAGACAATTGTGCCTCCCCACCACGCTGTAACCGTCAAAAGACCTGCCACCGCCAGGGCACTGATCGCAAATACCGGGCCGGGCGACGAGGCCCTTCTCAGCCAGCGCCAACCGGCGAGGGCCAGTAATGCGAGGCCCGTGGGAACAGCCCAGTTGCGATGGGTTGTCATCGCTTCATGGGACGGCGCATCGTGAGCAACGCTGTAATAGGCCTGAAACCCGGCCGCGATGGTGGCCAGAACCGCCAAGGCAGCCAATGCCAGCATCCAGTCGGCGGCCGGTCGAAGGCTGTCGCGCCAGCGGCCTGCAGGTACGAGGAGGCCAGCCACATATGCCAAGGCTGCAGATGTGCCGAGGGCATAGGTAAAATGCACCAGCACGGGGTGAATATTGGGTTCTATGAAACCGCCCATTTTGTTCTCCTAATACCAGGTCCGCAGGCCCACGAGAAAGACGATATCGTCGCCTTCACCGCCTGCGGCTTTGATCATGTCGCGTGTCTCACCGAAGGCGCTTTGCCATTCGACGCCGACATAAGGCGCAAACTCCCTCCTGATTTCATAACGAAGCCGCAAGCCGGCATCGAGTGTGCTAAGTCCCGCGCCCGTTTCCCTTTCCGGTATGTCCTGCGCGGAAAGATTTGCTTCGATCCGAGGCTGCAAGATCAACCGCTGGGTCAGGAGCAACTCATATTCAGCCTCGATGCGGGCCGTTACATCGCCTTTTTCACTGAGAAAGGCGGAAGCGTCGACTTCGAACCAGTAGGGCGCCAGACCATTCAGTGCGACGACCCCATGCGCGAGACTATCCGGTTCGATGTCGTAGCGAACGCCCGCCTGAACATTCCAGAAAGGCGCAACCGCGCGGGAATAGAGCGCCTGGATCTCGGCATCATCCACGCCCTCTCCATTCAGAGAGGCGCGGCCCTCGCTCTTGAACCAGAGCTTGTTGATATCGCCCCCATACCAAGCCTGTCCGTTCCAGTACAAACTGTCGCCCTCGTCAGACATCTGAGCCTCGAGCTGGTTGAAGAGGATGTAGAAGCTCTTCTGGTCTCCGCCTTCCGCAAGAACGTCCCGGCGAGCGTCCGCCATTGCATCCTCGCCGTAGATGGCGTCGGCCTGATCCCAGGGCGGGGTTTGATTTGTGTCTTCCGCGAACGCGCTGCCGGTCGCGTAGAGCGCGAAGCCGAGGAGGAGAGGGGCTGCCAAATTCGGTTTCATCATGATTTTCCCTCCCCATGGTTCATGCCGTGATGGTCCATGGGCATATTCATCTGACCTGCCGGCATTTTTTCAGCTGGTGTCGTATCGTCTGCTGGCGGAATGACGCTGACGACCTGCATCATGCCAGCGTGCATGTGGTAAAGCAGATGGCAGTGGAACGCCCAGTCACCGACATGTTCTGCGGTGATGTCGACGCTGACCCTGTCTGCAGGCTTGACCGTTACTGTGTGCTTTCGAGGCATGTGATGACCACCGCCATTCACGAGATCGAAAAACATGCCGTGCAAATGGATCGGGTGTGGCATCATTGTATCGTTTACGAGCGTCAGGCGAACACGTTCACCCTCGTAGAACTTGATTGACTCGGTTACCTCGGAGAATTTTACACCGTCGAACGACCACATGTAGCGTTCCATGTTCGACGTCAGATGAATGACAATTTCGCGGCCAGGCGGGCGATGGTCCTCATTCATGTCGAGCGCGCGAAGCTGGTTGTAGGTGAGCGTGCGGTGGGGGACATCATCAAGCCCGAGACCGGGTTCGCCCAAGCGGCTCATCGTCATGCCTGATACTTTTGCGACACCGGGGCCGCGCTCTATATCTGCTTCAATCTTGACGGGCTGGACCGCCGGACCATGAGGATCGGGCATCATCGACATGGCACCCATGTCGTGGCCTTTCATGTCGTCCCCGGCCGTCGCGGTGTCCGGACCATGATCCATTCTCCCCATGCCTGACATGCCCGCCATGTCTCCATGGGCCATTCCCATGTCCCGCATGGTCAGCATCGGCACAGCTCGAAGCGCAGGCGCATCGACCCGCATACCGGCACGCGGGCCGAGCGTGGCGACGGCCTGGCCGGAGCGGTCGATCGATTCGGCAACAAAGGCGTAGGCGCGCGCTTCGGTCGGCGCGATGATGACATCATACGTCTCGGCCACGCCCATCTGGAACTCGTCGGTCTCAACCGGCTGGACATTCAGACCGTCGGCCTGGACCACCGTCATCGGCAAGCCCGGGAGGCGGACATTGAAGAGGGTCATGGCGGAGGCGTTGATAATGCGCAGGCGAACCCGCTCGCCCGGCTGGAAGACCATATTGAAATTATCGGCCGTCGAATGGCCATTGATCAGGTAGGTGTAGGTTTCGCCGGTCACGTCTGCGAGATCGCGCGGGCTCATTCGCATCTGCCCCCACATGCCGCCAAGTCCGGTTGGGTTCGACAGGGTCGGGCGGTTGAAATTCAGGCTCTCGGCATTCTTCTTGAGCTTGTCGAAGATCCGGTGCGGATGCGTGAAACTCCAGTCGCTGAGGACGAGCACATATTCCCGGTCATAAGCCACTGGGTCTGTACCTGCCGGATCTATGACGATCGGACCGTAATGGCCGAGTTGTTCCTGCAGACCAGAATGGGAGTGATACCAGTAAGTGCCATTTTGCGGCACCTTGAACTGATATTTGAACGTTTCGCCCGGTTTGATGCCCGGGAAGCTGACGCCCGGCACGCCGTCCATATGGAAGGGGACAAGCAGTCCGTGCCAATGGATCGAAGTGTCTTCGGCAAGCCGGTTGGTGACGTTCATTGTAACGTCATCGCCCTCGCGCAACCGCAAGAGCGGACCGGGAAGTGTGCCATTGATTCCGGTTGCCATACCGACTTTGCCGTTGAGCCTGACCGGGAACTGCCCGATTTCGAGGTCGAAGCGCGTGCCCGAAAGTGAGGGCACACCAAGGTTTCCGTTGCTGGAAGATTTTGCCCAAGCGGGCAGGAGGCTGCTTGCCCCCCAGGCTGCGCCGGTGCCGAGCACCGTCTGCAGCATATGTCGTCTGTTCAACATAATCGTCTCCGTGAGGTGAATTTATGCAATCGGGCTGCTAATGCAGCGACGCACGAAATCAGCTCAGGGAACGCACCTTTAATGTGACTGGCGTTTGTTGCAGCAGGTAACTTCGGACCTCAGGCCAGGGCGTGCGGACATTGACGACGCGCTTCCATGCGTGTTGCCATGAGGGTGTAGCAAGCCCGATGGGCGTCGTATCGCCTAATACGTGCTGGACCGGGTTCGCCGTCTTGTCGGCTTGGGCGACCGTTGCTGTCTGAAGCTTGCAGTGATCAGTCTCATCATCGCAGGGCGCCTCAGGCCCATCGGCGGGCGCCTGGTGAGAATGAGCGGTGAACTCGGTTGCCATGCTGTTCGTCGCCGACATATCGACGGGACACGCGCAGAGCACCTGCGACAGGCTGAAAAATACCGTCACGAGAGTTGCGACAACAAAGTTCATGACTACCACTTATACCCCATAGGGGTTTAAATCAAGAAAGAACCTCTGAGCACTCAAGGTTTGTCGTAACGGAGCAGGATCAACCCAGACCCGCGGGTCAGTCCCGAGCGAAAAGTTGCATGGCTACGCTCCAGCGCGAATTTGAACGGCCAGCAAATCATGTTAGCGATGCGAATGTCGCTGATAGGCAGCGTCGAACTTTGACAACACGAAAGGGCTGCACCACAGTTTGCACTACAAATTGCAAACAATCTGCACAACAAGCGAAGTTTTGAGTGCCATAGTGCGTTGAATTAATTTAATTTCAAGCACGATTACTGGGCGCGTCACTCGCGGTTCGGAATCCATTGTCGGCTCTTGGCGAAAGGGCAACCT
>NZ_CAXAXY010000146.1:0-4502 GCF_963972885.1 uncultured Pelagibacterium sp.
AAACCCCATCAATGGGAACCGTGGCGCAAAACTGAATTTTTCACAGGCGACCAGCTACAACCGCGTGGTCATCGCGCTCAAGACCCACGACAGGGCCAGCCTGACTCAAAAAGACCTCGATCTGGCAACGGCGATCGACGCGCTTTAGCCCTGCCGCTCTTCGGGCTGCGGCAAGGCGCGCGCCAGCGCAATCCGGCGCACGCCCAGCCAGCCCAGATAAAGCGCAAGGCCGACCGAGAGCGTCTCGTGATAGGCTGGCACATCGGCGGCAAACAGCCTTAGAAAATGGCCGATCGCCAGGCCCGCCGGCACCAGCGCCGCAATGGCCGGCGCCCCCGGAGCGTTTTTGAAATGAAGGGCAAAAGCGCTCATGCCCGCAACGATGAACACCAGGGCCAGAAGGTAGAACGGGGTAAAAACGATATCTGAATGCTCAACGGCACCCTCGGCGATGGCGCCCAGCACGCCCGAGGTCAGAACGATGATCATCACCATGGCAAAACAAAAGGCGCCGAAGGCCGACAGGGCGATTCCCACCCGGCCCGGCCGCGCCATGCCCGGCAAATCCTTGAGCGTCCAGATGCTGGCACCGGCCAGCGTCATGCCGACCGTGGCAATGGTGCCGCCCAGAACGGTGATCTGGCCGCCGGTGAGCATGATGGCTTCGCCCAGCGCCCAGAGGGCACAGCCCAAAAGCAGGATGACAGCAAGGATCATAAACGGGTTCCGGTCTTGCGCCGCTCACGCATCGAAAGCCCGAGCTGGATGAAGGTCAACGCCATAACCAGATCGATAAGCGGTTGGACGAGCGCTGGGAACGCGACAAAACTGCTCACCAGCGACATTGCGATCGAAATGCTCATAACGATCCCGATCCACACCGGATAGGACGAGGACGTGATCAGCCAGACCGCGAGCGCCATCGCGCCGATCAGGGTGACCAGCGCAATGGCGATAAAGACCGGCATTTGCGCCACCACGCCCATGGGCAGGGTTCCCATGCTGATCGACCAGGCGGCAATGCCGGCAAATCCGAGGGCCCCGAGCCCGATCATGATGATGGCCAGCCGGGCCAGCCGGTTGCCGCGCGCCTCCGGCCAAAGCCCTCCAAAGCCGATCATGACCAGAATCAACGCCCCGCCCGCGATGCCGCTGCTCACCGCCGTATGGCCGCCGGCGAGAATTTCGAGCACCTCACCGACGACGCGGACCAGGCCTCCCACGATCAATGCCCACGCCGCAATCATCGCGCCCGGCTTCTCCCCAACGCAAACTCGAGATTCATGGCGCGACCCTATCGTGGCCCTTGCCAGAAAACAACGACCTCCAAATTGCCTGTGGCAGGCAAACGACATTGGAAAAAATCCTTGCTCACGACATCGCCAGAACGCTTGAGCACGACACCGGCGGTCCTTACCTTACGAGCCGGCCCGAGCCGATGGAATCGACCCGGTGCCAAGGTTTTTGATGGTGCGCGGCTCAGGCCGGCAACGAGGTGCGGTTCCATGTTCGATTCTCTGGCAAAGCTGTTTCGGCAACCCGAAAAGGGCACGTCCCAGCCAACCGATCCGCGCCTCGCGGTTGCCGCGTTGCTCGTCCATCTCGCCTCGGTGGACGGAACCGCCAGCCCCATCGAAACAAAGGCCATCACCAATGCGCTCAAGGATTACTACGGGCTCGACGAATCCGAGGTGAAACGCCTCATTGCCGAAGCCCGACGCCGCGACCGCGATGCCGTGGATTTCTATCAGTTCACGTCCAAACTTTCCCAGCTCGAAGAGCCCGAAAAGATCGAGATCATCCGCATGATGTGGCAGGTGGTGTTTGCCGACGACACCAATCACGAGCTCGAGGACAACATGGTCTGGCGGGTCGCCGAGTTGATCGGGGTCTCATCGCGCCAGCGCACCATCCTGCGCAATCAGGCAAAGCGGCCCACCACCCCGCCCGACGCCAATCCCGAAACGGACGAAACGGCGTAAGATTTCGCATTCTGCGAGGCGCAATCGTTGCAAAATGCAAGGCTGGACGCCCCCGACAGGGCATCGATCCCAACATATTGAGACAAATTCGGACCACTGCACCCCATATCGGTTAACCGGTTGTTGGCACGCTCTGTGCATTGTATGCCCCTGTCCGGATCTTTGTGTGTTGCGTACCGGGCAAACTCTTGCAAAGGCCCGACCCTCGCGTAATTGAGGCGGGCCTTTTTTCTTTTCCGGGGAACCGGGCGCGGCCATCAGATCGCCACACCCATTTCCATAAGGCGTTTCGCGTTCTATATAGAACCGATTGCACAAAGGGACCGCCAATGCTGTTTGGACTTTTACAATTTGTCGACGTGGTCTTGGGCCTCGTCATCTTCATCATGATCGCCCAGGTGATCATGAGCTGGCTTCTGGCCTTCAACATCCTCAACATGTCCAATCAGTTCGTCGCGACTGTCGCCAATTTGCTCTGGCAGCTGACCAATCCGCTTCTGGCGCCCATCCGGCGATTTGTTCCCAGTTTCGGCGGCCTGGACATTTCCCCGATCGTTCTGTTCCTGGCGATCTATTTCATCCGTCTGGTGATCCTGTATCCGCTCATGCGACAGGTCGCCATGCAGGGGCTGTGAGCCGCCCCTCCTTTTACACGCTCGTTTCCGATGGCGCGCGGATCGCCCTGCGCGTCACACCCAATGCCAGCGCCGACAGGCTCGACGGCGCACAGACCCGCGCTGACGGAAGCTGCGCCCTCAGGGTCCGCGTTTGCGCTCCGCCCGACAAGGGCGCGGCCAATCACGCCGTCATCGCCCTTTTGGCCAAGGCTCTCTCCCTGCCCAAATCCGCCCTCGCGATTTCCAGCGGCCAGACCAGCAAAACCAAGGTGATTCTGGCCCGTGGAGACACGGAAGCCCTTTATACTGCGCTCGAGGATCTGGCAGACCGATAGGTCAACACTGATGCCCGGCGAACTTCATTGCCTTTCAAGCCGATAGACACAAATAAGCCAGCAATACTGACCAAAATAAAGCGCAAGAATAGAGGATTGCCTCTGCGTTGATCTTGGGCCATCCTTCGTTCTGGCCGCAGTAAAATGCGGGTCTTTGCTGTCGCCAAGGGAGAGGAAATTTTGGCGGCGGTGCAAGAAGGGAAGTAGACCGGACTGCGTCGGGTGCCAGGGCCTTGTACCGAGCCTCTCGACACGCCGCTCCGGGCGCAAAGTGAGGGGAATACCACTATGACTTTGGCCTTATGGCTGATTATTGCCTGTGGCGTCCTGTCGGTCGTCTATGGCATCGTGACAACGCGTTCGCTTCTGGCCGCCGATGCCGGCAGCGCCCGCATGCAGGAGATTTCCGCTGCGGTCCGCGAAGGCGCCACCGCCTATCTCAAGCGCCAATACACAACCATTGCCATTGTCGGCGTCGTCATCCTTGTCGTTGCCTGGCTGCTGCTCGGCATCTATGCGGCGATCGGCTTTCTGATCGGGGCCGTGCTCTCGGGCGCCGCCGGGTTCATCGGCATGCACGTTTCGGTGCGCGCCAATGTGCGCGTCGCCCAGGCGGCAACCACATCGCTGGCCGGCGGGCTCGATCTGGCGTTCAAATCGGGTGCCGTGACCGGACTGCTGGTTGCCGGTCTGGGCCTGTTGGGCGTCACCGTCTATTTCCTCGTTCTTTTGGCCATGGGGTTTGATGCGACCGACCGGACCGTCATCGACGCTCTTGTCGCCCTGGGCTTCGGGGCCTCGCTGATCTCCATTTTCGCCCGGCTGGGCGGCGGCATCTTTACCAAGGGCGCCGACGTGGGCGGCGACATGGTGGGCAAGGTCGAAGCGGGCATCCCCGAGGACGATCCGCGCAACCCCGCAACCATCGCCGACAATGTCGGCGACAATGTCGGCGACTGCGCCGGCATGGCGGCGGATTTGTTCGAGACCTATGTCGTGACCATCGTTGCCACAATGGTTTTGGCCGCGATTATCCTGCCGGTCGATCTGAGACTGATCGGCATGGTGCTGCCCCTCGCCATTGGCGGGGTGTGCGTTCTGACCTCGATCGCCGGCACCTATTTCGTCAAGCTCGGCGCCTCGGGCAACATCATGGGCGCGCTCTACAAGGGCGTCATCGCCACCGGCGTCCTCTCGCTTGTCGCCCTCGTCCCGGTCATGTGGCTGATCTTTGGCGACATGAGCCGAGCCATCGCGGTCGGGGACATCACCTTCACCCCCTGGGCCCTCTATGGCTGTGGGGTGGCCGGACTGGTCATCACCGGGCTGATCATCTGGATCACCGAATATTATACGGGCACCAACCGGCGCCCGGTCAATTCGATCGCCGAAGCCTCGATCACCGGGCACGGCACCAATGTGATCCAGGGGCTTGCCGTTTCGCTTGAATCCACCGCGCTGCCCGCGCTGGTCATCATCGCGGGCATCATCGTCACCTATTCGCTGGCCGGATTGTTCGGCATCGGGGTTGCTGTGGTCACCATGCTGGCCCTGGCCGGCATGATCGT
>NZ_CAXAXY010000147.1:0-4285 GCF_963972885.1 uncultured Pelagibacterium sp.
TCCTTCCCCTGGGGCAAGCCCATGCGTTGGGGGGCAGGGCGTCTTGAATGGGTCCGCCCGCTGCGCGCCATCACCGCAACCTTCGGCCCCGAGGGCGAAGAGCCCGACGTTATCGAGTTCGAACTGGGCACTGTCACCTCGGGCAACACCACCTACGGCCACCGGTTTATGGCCCCCGATGCCATAAAAGTCCGCCGCTTTGACGATTACGTGCAGGCGCTCGAAAAGGCCCACGTGGTGCTCGACATCGACCGCCGCAAGCAGATCATTCGCACCGACGCTGAACAGCTCGCCTTCGCCCAGGGGCTCGACCTGATCGTCGATGAGGGCCTGCTCGAAGAAGTCGCCGGACTGGTCGAATGGCCCGTAGTCATGATGGGGTCGTTCGACGAGGCCTTTCTCAAGGTGCCCGAAGAAGCCATCATCGCCACAATCCGCGCCAACCAGAAATGTTTCTGCCTGCGCGACGCCTCGACGGGTAAACTGGCCAACAAGTTCATCCTGACATCGAACCTCATCGCCGAGGACGACGGTAAAACCATCGTTGCGGGCAATGAGCGCGTCATCCGCGCCCGCCTGTCCGATGCCAAATTCTTCTACGAAACCGATCTCGAGACCCCGTTGCTCGACAATCTTCCCAAGCTCGAAGATGTCGTCTTCCACGCCAAGCTGGGCACCCAGGCCGCCCGCCTTGCCCGCATCGAAAAACTCGCCGCCGAAATCGCCCCGCTGGTCGGCGCCGATGTTGAAGACGCCAAGCGCGCCGCAAAACTCTCAAAGGCCGATCTGCCCACCGGCATGGTCGGCGAATTCCCCGAACTCCAGGGCCTGATGGGCCGCTATTACGCGCTTGCTCAGGGCGAAAAGCCCCAGGTCGCCACGGCCATCGAAGAACACTACAAGCCGCTAGGCCCCTCCGATCGCGTGCCCGCCGAACCGGTCGCCATCTCTGTCGCGCTTGCCGACAAGCTCGATATCCTCACCGGCTTCTGGGCGATTGATGAAAAGCCGACCGGCAGCAAAGACCCTTACGCCCTGCGCCGCGCTGCGCTGGGTGTGATCCGGCTGATCGTGGACAACAAGCTGCGGCTCTCGCTCAACCGTTTTGTGTCGGACGCCAATTTGCTGAGCTTCTTCCATGACCGCCTGAAGGTGTCGCTCCGCGATTCCGGCGCCCGCCACGACCTCGTCGATTCGGTGATCTCGTCCGACAGCGACGACATCCTGCAGATCGTCTCGCGCGTTGCTGCGCTGTCCTCGCTCCTCGCTGCCGAAGACGGCAAGGCTCTGCTGGCCGGTTACAAGCGCGCCGCCAACATCCTCACCGCCGAGGAGAAAAAGGACGGCCGCGCCTATGCCGACCCGGTCGATGCTGCAAGGCTTTCCACCCCCGAGGAACAAAGCCTCGCGGCCGCCATCGCACGGGCCCGCACCGACGTGATCGCTCGCCTCGAAAACGACGACTACGCCGGCGCCATCTCGGTTCTCGCCTCGCTCCGCGCGCCTGTCGATGCCTTCTTCGAATCTGTCCTCGTCAACGACCCCGATCCGGCCATCCGCGCCAACCGCCTCAATCTTCTGGCGTCCCTGCGCGACACGATGCATCTGGTCGCTGACTTCGGTAAGGTCGCAGGCTAGGGAACTACGGCCTGGCCAAGCGGTTATGAACGCCACATAGGGGATTTATTACATGAGCGTCGGCCTACTCGCCCTTCTCGATGATGTTGCCGCCCTCGCCAAGGTGGCGGCGACTTCGGTCGACGATATTGCCGGCCAGGCGATGAAAGCCGGTGCCAAGGCGGCCGGGGCTATGATCGACGACGCCGCGGTGACGCCCAAATACGTCCAGGGCTTCAAACCCGAGCGCGAACTGCCAATCGTCGGCAAGATTGCTCTGGGTTCGATCAAGAACAAGCTGATCTTCCTCCTGCCTGCCGCCCTCCTGCTCAGCGCCTTTCTGCCCTGGATGATCAATCCCCTCCTGATGCTGGGCGGGGCCTATCTGTGCTATGAAGGCGCCGAAAAAATCTATGAGGCGGCGTTCCCACACCAGGCACACGAGCACGAGAAAAAGGTGGTTCCGTCCGCCGCCAACGCCGAAAAGCTCGAGGCCGAAAAGGTCGCCGGCGCAATCAAGACCGATTTCATCCTGTCCGCCGAAATCATGACCATCGCACTGGCGCAAATCCCGGCCGGCAACGTCGTCAACCAGGCGCTGGTGCTTCTGGTCGTGGCCCTTGGCATGACAATTCTCGTTTATGGCGGTGTGGCCCTGATCGTCAAAGCCGACGACGTAGGGCTTTATCTGGCAAAGGATGGCAAGACCGGCCTGGGCCGTGCCATAGGCCGGGGGCTGGTCGCGGGCATGCCCGTCTTTCTCAAATGGCTTGCCATCGTGGGCACCGCCGCCATGCTCTGGGTCGGCGGCGGCATCATCGTCCATGGGTTGGCAGGCATGGGCTTTGCCGGGCCCGAGCACTGGATCGAAGACGTCGCTCACTTGGTAGAAGGCGCGGTCCCCGCCATTGCGGGCGCTCTCAACTGGCTTACCATTGCCGTTATCTCGGGCATCCTCGGCCTCGTGATCGGATTCATCCTGATCCCGGTTGCCGAGTTCGCCATCGCGCCGGTGCTGGCCCTGTTCCGCAAGGAAAAGCCGGTCGCACACTGAACCGCTGGAATCGCCTGAGTTGAGGAGAGTTGAGGTTAGCGTCCCTTGAACGGCGCCATGCCCTCATTGGCCAGCCGGTCGGCGCGCTCATTGAGGTCGTGCCCCGCGTGCCCCTTCACCCAGTGCCAGGTGATGGTGTGCCGCTTGGTCGCCGCATCAAGCGCCTGCCACAGTTCGACATTCTTGACCGGCTTTTTCGCTGCCGTCTTCCAGCCATTGCGCTTCCAGCCATGCAGCCAGCCACCAATGCCGTTCTTGACATATTGGCTGTCGGTGTGGATTTCCACGGCGCAGGGTCGCTTGAGCGCATTGAGCGCCTCGATGGCGGCCGTCAGCTCCATCTGGTTGTTGGTGGTCTGGGCCATGCCGCCCTTGAGCTCTTTGACCGTACCATTGTATTCAAGCACAGCGCCCCAGCCGCCGGGGCCCGGGTTGCCTGAACAGGCCCCGTCGGTATGGATCACCACCGTCTCGCTCAATGCCCCGACGCCTCTTCAAGCTGGCGCAGGACACGCGGGATATTAAACGCGATATTTTCTTCAGCCGTCACCGCGATCTCGACATTGACCGTAAACCGCTCGGCAAAGGCTTCGATCACCTCTTCGACCAGCGATTCCGGCGCCGAAGCCCCGGCCGTGATGCCCAGCGAAGAAATATCCCCGAACTGATCCCAGTCGATGTCCTCAGCCCGCTGGACCAGCACCGAAACCCTGCATCCGGCCCGCTCGCCCACTTCCACGAGGCGCATGGAGTTCGAAGAATTGGGGGCGCCCACAACGATCATCGCATCCACCCGCGGCGCCACGGCCTTTACGGCTTCCTGCCGGTTGGTGGTGGCATAGCAGATGTCTTCCTTGGCCGGCACCGAGATATTGGGAAACCGGCTCTTGAGCACCATCACCATGGCGCTTGTGTCATCCACCGACAGCGTGGTCTGGGTCACCAGCGCCAGATTGTCCGGATCGCGCGGCGCAAATGCCTCGGCATCCGCAACCGTCTCGATCAGGGTAATCTTGCCTGGCGGCAATTGCCCCATGGTGCCGATCACTTCGGGGTGCCCACGATGGCCGATCAGCACGATATCGTGGCCGTCCTCGGCGTGACGCTGGGCCTCCACATGCACCTTGGTCACCAGCGGACAGGTGGCGTCGAGAAAGAACATGTTGCGGTGCTTGGCTTCGGCGGGCACCGATTTGGCCACCCCATGCGCCGAAAAGATCACCGGTGCGTCGGTGCCCTCGGGAATTTCCTCGAGCTCTTCAACAAACACCGCACCCTTGGCCCGCAACCCATCCACCACGAATTTGTTGTGAACGATCTCATGGCGCACATAGACCGGCGCTCCATACTTTTTGAGCGCCAGATCCACGATCTGAATGGCACGATCCACACCGGCGCAAAATCCGCGCGGCGCGCACAACAGGATGTCGAGGCTGGGCTTGTCGGTCATGGTTCTCACATGCGGTTTGTCCCTGCCCAAGTCAAGCCACCTTGCTGTGAGCTTTTGCACGAGCGCTTCCAGCAAAAGTTGCAGACTTTTGCGGTTCGGAAGCGCGAGCAGGCAGATGAGCGCTTCCAGCAAAAGTTGCAGACTTTTGCGGTTCGGAAGCGCGA
>NZ_CAXAXY010000148.1:0-4235 GCF_963972885.1 uncultured Pelagibacterium sp.
GCCGTCGATTTTGACACCGGCGAGGACGCCGCCATCAACGAGGCCCGCCGCCAGCTCGAGATCTGCAACGCCTGCCGCTATTGCGAAGGCTACTGCTCGGTCTTTCCCGCCATGACCCTGCACCGCGCCTTTTCGGACGGCGAGGTCACCCAGCTGGCCAATCTCTGCCATAACTGCCGTGGCTGCTATTACGCCTGCCAATACACCGAACCCCACGAATTCAACCTCAACCTCCCTCGCGCCCTTGCCGAGGTCCGCGTTGAAAGCTGGGAAAAATTCATCTGGCCCAACGGCCTGGCCGCGCTGTTCCAGAAAAGCGGCATGGCGCTGGCCGGTGCCCTAGCCGCTGGCATCGCGTTTATCCTGATAATCGCCTACGCCATCCGCCCCGAAAGCGGCGAGGGCTTTTATGCGGTCATCTCCCACACCGTCATGGCGACGCTCTTCACCGTTACTTCGTTCCTGCCGCTGGCCCTCGTGGCCGTCGGCGTCTGGCGCTATTGGCGCCATGTCGGCGGTGAGCGCGTCACCATCAGGCATCTCCATGATGCGCTGGTCGATGCCGGCAAACTCAAGAACCTCTCAGGCGGAGCCGCCGAGGGCTGCAATTACGAGAATGAAGATCGCTACACAATGGCCCGCCGCTGGGCGCATCAGGCCGTCATGTGGGGCTTCGTGCTCTGCTTTGCGGCCACGTCGTCCGGCACGGTCCTGCACTATGGCTTCGGTATGGAAGCGCCCTATGGGTTATTCTCTCTGCCCAAACTGTTCGGCGTCCCGGGCGGCATCCTGATGACACTCGGTGGCATCGGGCTCATCGCCCTCAAACTGCGCGCCGAAAAGAACCTCGGCGCTCCCGCGGTCTGGGGCGGGGAAATGGCCTTCGTGGTGCTGCTGACCGCAACCGCCGCCACCGGCCTGGCGCTTTATTGGGCCACCGGCACCCCCGGCGTACGTCCGCTACTCATCGCCCATCTGGGAGCCGTCTTTGCGCTGTATCTGACGCTGCCCTACACCAAGATGGTCCACGTCCCGTTCCGTCTGGCAGCGCTCGTCCGCGACGCCCAGACCAAACTGACCTAACCTGACCCTACAGCATGTGCGCGGCGACGATCTCGCCGCGCGCCTTGCCGGAACAGTTTTCGTCCTGAACAATCAATACGTCAGCTGAGGCCAGCGAGGATAAATGCCCGCTGTCGGTCTGCCGGATCGGCTCGACCTGGGTTCCGCGCTCTGCATCGCTCACCAACCGCCCGCGCATGAAATGCCGGCGCGGTCCATTGGGTGGCAAGTCTTCGGCCAGTGGCAGATAGAGCGGAGCGGGCAGGGCGCCGCCCATCATTCTCAGCACTGCCGGCAAAACGAAAATCCGCGCCGTCACCAGTGCGGAAACGGGATTGCCCGGCAGCCCGAACACCACCGTCTTGCCCGTGCGGCCCAACATCAGCGGCTTGCCTGGCCGCATGGCGATGCGCCAGAAATCGATATCGACCCCGTTCGCCTTGAGCATGTCCTGCACGAAGTCATGCTCGCCCACGCTGGCCCCGCCGGTCGTGAGCAAAATATCGGGCTTCTCGGCCAGCGCCCGACCGAGCGCGTCGCCCAACACATCCCTGTCGTCGGTAACGATTCCCAGATCGCGCACCTGCGCACCGTGCCCTGTAAAGAACGCGCCCAGCCCGACCGAGTTGGACGCGACGATCTGATCGGGTCCAACCACGCCCCCCGGCGCCACCAGTTCATCCCCGGTCGCCAGGAGCGCTACACGCGGACGCACTGAAACCGCCACGTCGGCGACATTGCCCGCCGCCGTCAACGCGATCTTGCGTGGATCGAGCGCAGCTCCTGCCGCAACCAGCACATCGCCTTGGCTAAAATCCTCGCCGCGAAACCGTATGCTGCGCCCCGGCGCTACATCGCATTCAAAGGTGATGGCGTCGCTCTCGGCCCGTGTCTCTTCTTGCATGATGACGGCATCGGCCCCGGAGGGTACAGGCGCACCGGTAAAGATCCGCGCGCATTGGCCCGGCCCGACCGTCCCGTCAAACCCGGCCCCGGCCTGCGAAGCGCCGATCATTCTCAGCGTAACGCCGGGCTGCACGTCCTCTGCCCGTACAGCGTATCCATCCATGGCGCTGACATCGAATGCGGGGTTGAACAGCTTGGCGCGCACATCCTCGGCCAGGACCCGTCTTGCCGCCTCGGCCAGAGCAACCCGCTCGCTGCCAAGCGGACGCACGGATTTCAGAATCCGCTCCAGCGCCTCATCGACCGAAATCAACCCGGCACCCGCCTGAAATCGCCGGACTTGCCGCCACTCTTTTCGATCAGTTGCACACCGGAAATGGTCATGGATTTGTCCAGCGCCTTGGCCATGTCATAAAGCGTGAGCGCGGCCACTGACGCCGCGGTCAGCGCTTCCATCTCAACCCCGGTCCGCCCCACGGTCTCGACAGTCGCTGAAATCGCAATTGTGCCGGGCGCCTCGCCGCGCTCGATCTCCACGCCGATTTTCGTCACCGGAATGGGGTGGCAAAGCGGGATCAGCTCGGAGGTTTTCTTGGCCGCCATGATCCCGGCCACCCGCGCGACGGCAATGGCATCGCCCTTCTTTAGCGTGCCCCCGAAAATCGCCTCGACGATCTCGACCGTGGCGTGCAGTAAGGCACCGGCCACGGCACGCCGCACGGTTTCGTCCTTGCCCGATATGTCGACGATGCGCGCCGCGCCCGTCTCGTCGAGATGGGTCAACTCGCGCGCCATCTCAAGATCCCGTCAAGAGCGTACGGGTCGCCGCCGCCACATCGGCCTGCCGCATCAGGCTTTCCCCGACCAGGAAGCACCCGACGTCGGCCTCGGCCTCAAGGTATTTGATATCCTCGTGGGTGAAAACGCCGCTTTCCGACACCAGAAGTTTATCGTCAGGCACCAGTTTCGCCAGAGCGACAGTGGTTTCCAGCGTCACCTCAAAGGTTCGCAGATTGCGGTTGTTGATGCCGATGAACTCGGCGCCCAACGCCAGCGCACGCTCGGTTTCCTCTGCGTCATGGACTTCCACCAGCGCATCCATTCCCCATTCGGCAGCGCTCTCGAGCAAAATCCGAGCGGCAACATCGTCGACCGACGCCATGATGATCAGAATGCAGTCCGCCCCCCAGGCGCGCGCTTCGACAACCTGATAAGGCTCGAACAGGAAATCCTTTCGCAAGGCCGGAAGCGCCGTCGCCGACCGCGCCGCGCCCAGAAAATCCGGCCGCCCCTGAAACGATGGCGTGTCGGTCAAAACCGAAAGACACGCCGCGCCACCGTCTTGATAGGCCCTGGCCAAAACCGGCGGATCGAAATCGGGCCGGATCAATCCTTTGGATGGACTGGCCTTTTTGACCTCGGCGATCAGCCCGTATGTCCCGGCGGCCCGCTTGGCCTGCAACGCGGCGGTAAATCCGCGCGGCGCATCCTGCTCCCGCGCCATTGCGGTCAATTCGGCCAGCGGCACGGCCGACTTGGCCGCCGCGATTTCCTCGCGCTTGTAGGCCTCGATCTTGCGAAGAATATCGGTCATTGCGCCCCCGAAACGGCAACGAGTTTATCGAGCGTCGCCCTGGCCTTGCCGCTATCGATCACCTCGGCACCCATCGCCACGCCCTCGGGCAGCGTTTGCACCTTGTCGGCGATGATGAATGCCGCGGCCGCGTTGAGCAGCACAATGTCGCGATACGCTCCCCTGGCGCCATCGAGCAGCTTGCGCAGCTCGCCGGCATTGTGTTCAGGATCGCCCCCGACAATGTCTTCGAGCTTGGCGCGGGGCAGACCGGCGTCCTCGGGCGTCACCTCAAAGGAGGTCAGATTGCCGTTCCTGATCTGGGAGACGAAGGACGGCCCGGTGGTCGAAAGCTCGTCCAGCCCGCTGTCCCCATGCACGACCCAGGCCGCTTGCGCCTGATTGGCCAGCAGCGCGGCAGCCACCGGTTCCACCCACTCATTGTCGAACACGCCCAGCAGGTAGCGCTTCACCCCGGCCGGGTTGGACTGTGGCCCGAGCAGGTTGAACATCGTTCGCACCCCCATCTCAGCGCGCGTCGGGCCCACATGGCGCATGGCGGGATGATGATTGGGCGCGAACATGAACCCGATGCCCGCTTCGCGTATGCAGGTCGAAATCTGTTCGGGCGTCAGCTCAAGACTGATGCCCAGCTTTTGCAGCGCTTCGGCTGAGCCCGACTTCGACGACAGGG
>NZ_CAXAXY010000149.1:0-4214 GCF_963972885.1 uncultured Pelagibacterium sp.
CCGCTGGCTTTGCCGACGCCACCATTCACAGCACCACGCGAAGCAGCGGAGGGCGGCATAGTTCATGGGTAAAGGTCGCAGCAAGAACAAACCGGGACGTGGTGGGGGAAACTTCGCCATGCTCCCCCACTACCTTCTGAAGAGCGCCGCGTGGCGCGATCTCGATACCAACGCCCGCGCGCTCTATGTCGAGATCCTGTTTCGCTTCAATGGCACAAACAACGGCTCCATCGGGCTAGGCACAAGGGAGGCAGGGAAGGCACTTCACGTCAGCAAAGATACGGCGATCCGCGCGTTCGACGCGCTCGTCGATCACGGTCTAATTGTCTTGGCAACTGCCAGCACCTTCAACCAGAAACGCCTTTCCCGCGAATGGCTCCTGACCGATCACCCCGACGACAGGAACGGTCAGGGTGCCCGAAAGGACTTCATGAAATGGGGGACGGAAAAACAAAAGATAGGCGCATCACAGGGACAGATAGGCGCATCACAGGGACTATGCGGTAACGGAGTAAGCAGAAACGAGCCCGATAGGCGCACTACAGGGACTGTAAAGCCCCCCGAACAATCCCTACAGGCGCACCACAGGGACACATATATATCTAACCATGGGCAGAACGTCGGCGTGGGCATGGCTGAGGTGGCAACTGCCACAACCGGCAATGGAGCGCAGGAGCGGCGTGGGCGAACGCACACGACCCGCGACGCGCCGGCGCCTGCACAACCCTCTCAGCAATCAAGTGACGAGCCGGTGCAAGTGTCGCACTCGCTGGAGGCATTGCTCGATCGCCTCAAGACGGAAACCGTGGGGAGAGGTCATGGCTGATCTGATCTGCTTCCCTCAAGAGCGCAATGTCGGGAAGGCCCGTCACGTGGCCGTGATCTATCTTGGCAAGGATACCGAACGCGGGCGCAACTCATATTGGAAAATGGTGGTCGAGCGGCTGGCCGGTACGATGGCACGTTGCGGCTTTTCCGAGGCCGAGATCGACAGGGAAATTGGGGCATTTCTCTGGGCCGTCGAGCAGCAAATCTATATACTCACACAGCGCAACGATGGACCTGGAGCAGCATGACCAGCACCCTCACACCTTCCCGCCTAGACGCTGTTCTCGAACGGCCTAAGCCCGATCGCATCATCTGGACGGCGGGCGGCATTGCTGCCCGCCTTGGCTGTGGTGAGGACTTCGTGCGAAAGACCTTAGCACTGTTGCCAGGGTCACCCATTCGGAAGAAGGGGCGGCGGCTGTACGCATTCGAGGGCGAACTGATCGACTGGATGAAAGACGTGGCGTAGAATCAGGATAGATTGTCGCCATGGAGCTTCAATACCCACCCCGTCCGGGCCAAATCTTGATCTGCAATTACGGCACCGGCTTTCGCGAACCGGAGATGGTCAAAGAGCGATTGGTTGTGGTGGTTTCGCCACGCCTCCCTCATCGCGATTGGCTTTGTACGGTTGTGCCTTTGAGCACCTCGGCGCCGCGCTCGAATATCCGATACCAGTGTAAAGTTTCGTTGCCATTCAGCGCGCCCGAACCGTATGAAGGCACTTTCAAATTCGCAAAGGCCGATATGTTGGCGACGGTGGGCTATCGACGACTTTCAATGCCATATACGGGGCGAGATCCGTCGACGGGGAAACGAAAATACCTCAAAATCGTTTTGTCTCCAGAGGAGTTGGTCAAGGTTCACAAATGTGTGCTGTACTCTCTGGGGCTCGATCCCTTGACGGAATACCTTTGAGAGATCATATTCCCACTCGATTGCGCTTGCGGGAAACCGTAGTGCGCCTCAAGTCCACCGCGAGGTGGCGAGTCACATAAGGCGATACCAAGCCCAAAGACTGACAGCCCTGCCTTCCGAGGTGGGGCTTTCTATTTTCCGGAACGCCCCGCAATGACACGCTAAGCCCCGGATAAACCGATATCGAGTTAACCGGTTCGCATGGCATATAGTGGTCCATGCGCATCGGCCCTCTCAAAATCGAATGGAAATCGCTCTCCTCGCCCACCGAGGCGGAGTATGAGATTTTCACCGGCACCTCGGCCGGCGGGCTTGACCCGCTCACCCTTCCCGCAGTTCAATCCGCCATCCGATTGCTTTCGGAGGCCACGGCCAGCCTCGATCTCAAGATCGAGCGTAAGGTAGGCGCGGGATGGTCAGACGCCCCCGACCATCCCGTCGCCAAGCTTCTGTCCGATCAGCCCAATGATTGGTCCTCAACCTTCGATCTCATCCGCGATCTGGTCGCCACCGCGCTGACCGTCGACAAGGGTGGTCTGGCCTTCGTCAACCGCGTCGGCAATGAGGTCCGCGAGGTCGTCCGGTACGAGCCGGCCCATTACACCATCGACTTTTCGCAGGATGGTCGGCAGGAACCGACCTATCGCATCAACAACACGATGATCCCCGCCAGCGACATAATCCATGTGCGCGGGCCATTCTCTCGATGCCCGCTGAACCTGGCCCGCGATGCCATCAACGCCGCCAAGCACATGGAGCGGCATGCCGGTAACCTGTTCAAGAACGCTGCCCGCCCCGGCGGTGCCCTTGAGACACCGAAAAACATCGGTGACGAGGGCGTGAAAAAGATGATCGCCGGCTGGAAAGCCGCGATGGCCGGCAGCGAGAATGCGGGCAACACGCCCGTGCTTTGGGACGGCACAAAGTTCGTGCCCTTCACCCTCAATTCGACCGACAGCCAGTTCCTCGAAAACCGGAAGTTCCAGATCGAAGAGATCGCTCGGGCCTTCAATATCCCGGCCCAGATGATCGGAATGCTCGATCGCGCGACGTGGTCGAACATGGAGCACAAGGGCCGTGAGTTCCTGAGCTACAGCCTGGAGCCATGGCTTCGCATCCTTGAGGCCGCATTGCGCCGCGCCCTGTTCACGGCAGAGGAGCGCGGCGAATACCGGATCACCTTCGACCGCGACGATCTCACCCGCGCCGATCTCACGGCCCGCGCCACCGCCATCAATTCGCTGATCGCCTCCCGCGTCCTCAATCCCAATGAGGCCCGAGGATGGATCGACCTAGCCCCCTATGAGGGCGGCAACACATTCGCGAACCCGAATACCGGTTCCAGCCAGCCAAACGGGAACACCAATGCCGAGGAAGAAACCGACACCGGAGGCGAGACCGATGCAGATGAGTGATGTCCTCGCCAATGCCGTCGATCAGGATAAGGGCGCCGATCTCAATCTGATCGCCCCATGGGATGGCCAGCCCACCGGCATGGTCCTCACCATCGTCGGGCCGGATTCGGACACTGCCCGCCGGGCCGATATCGCCCTTGTCGACGAACTGGCCGAAATGGCCGATCTCGATGGCCGCGTCACTGCCGAGCAGCGCGCCAAGGCCAAGCTCAATGCGCTTGCCCGTCGCGTGATCCGCTGGGACGTGAAGGAGGATGGGAACCCCGTCCCCTTCGATACCAAGGCCGTCCTCAAGCTCCTGGCCGTTGGTTGGGTACGCGAACAGGTCGACGCCTTTGCCGGCGATCATCGCAACTTCGCACCGGGGGCACGCTGATGGATCGCCTGTTCCTCGAAACCAAGCTCATGGCCGACGATGAGGGCATCATCTCGGGCAAGGCATGGGCTTTCGGCTCTCCTGATCGCATCGGTGATGTGATCGAGCCCGGTGCCTTCAAGGGCGCCAAGCTGCCCCTGCCCATGCTGTTCGGCCACGATCTCAACGACCCGATCGGCACATGGGACACGGCAGACGAGAAATCGGACGGGCTGCACATCACCGGCAAGATGCTGGTGGCCGATGTGCCTCGCGCCAAGCAGGTCCAGGCACTGGTCAAATCCGGTGCCGTTCGCGGCCTCTCGATCGGCTTCATTGCCCGCAAGGCCATCGCCCGGAACGGCGGGGGCCGCACCATTAAATCTCTGGAGCTGTTCGAGGTGTCCCTCGTGACCGTTCCAATGCACCCAGGCGCCCGCGTGTCGAGCGCCAAGTCGGCAGTTGAGGCCCTGCGCCTCGTCTCTGCCATTCATCGCGCCACGGCGCAGCTTGCAACGAGGTAACAATGCAGCATCTCAGCAAAAGCGCTCTTACCGGCGCAATGGAAATCAAGGGCGATGACGATGGCGATCCCATCGATGTCGTGACCAAGGCCGTCGAGCGCATGATCAGCCGCAACAAGCTGGGCAAGCAGCAGATGACCCATCTGCGCGTCTATGTCGGGACCGAGCACCCGC
>NZ_CAXAXY010000150.1:0-4175 GCF_963972885.1 uncultured Pelagibacterium sp.
ATCGAGAGGGGGCGATCGCGTACATCTGCGTCAGGGGCTTGGAAAAACAGCCACCCATCCTTAACACGGCCCTGACATAGTAACCGGAACTAGAGCGGGTCCGGCAAAAGCATATCCTCGGCGCGATCGGGGATGGAAACGGTTTTGTGGTTCGGACACGCGACAACACAAAGGCTTAGAGCCAAGGATTTGAGTCAATCAGATCCTGAACGGCTCTAGAAGACCAAAAAGGAGCCTGATCATGGGCCGCAAACGCCATTCCTCGCTGCGTTCGTCCAAGGAGGATATGGAGGCCGTACGCCATTCGCCGCTAACGCCGCAGACACAATCGGCAGCGTACAGGCTGGCTTTCGCCGATGAGGAGTTTCTCACCAGCGAGGAATTGCGTGGGGTCCGCTTTCAGCTCGAATATCTCAAGGTCGAATCCAGGCTGCGCGAGGCCAATGTCAATTCGACTGTGGTGCTGTTTGGCGGCGCGCGCATCCCCGAGCCGGGCAAGCCGGCCTGGGCGGCAAAGACCGACGAGGCGAGGAAAAATCTCGAGGCCAATTCGGTCTATTACGATGAGGCACGGCGCTTTGCCCAACTGGCATCGCTGACCTCGAAAGCCACCGAATTCAGCGAATATGTGGTGGCGACCGGGGGTGGGCCTGGGGTGATGGAAGCGGGCAATCGCGGGGCTGCAGATGTGGGAGCGCCCTCGATCGGCTATAACATCGTCTTGCCCCACGAGCAGGCCCCCAATGTCTATGTGACGCCGCAGTTTTCCTTTAATTTCCATTATTTTGCGACGCGCAAGATTCACTTTCTGATGCGCGCCAAGGTGGTTGCCATTTTCCCCGGCGGCTTCGGCACGATGGACGAATTTTTCGAAGCTCTGACCCTGATCCAGACAGGACGAATGGACCGCATTCCCCTGCTGCTGTTCGGCAAGAAATTCTGGAGCCGGGTTCTCAACCTCGAGGCGCTGGCCGAGGAGGGGACAATCTCGCCCGACGACTTCAAACTCTTCAGTTTCGTCGATACGGCCGATGAAGCCTGGGAGATCGTGCGCAAGACCTACAATCTGCCCCGGATCGAACACCCGGCCTGAACCGGAGGGGCAAGCATCCCCCCGACATGATCCGGAGTGCGCAACGGCATATGGTGTCCGCCGCAAGCGTGAGAACACTAAAAAGGGGCCCGCCGGTATCCGGCGGGCCCCAAGACATCAACAGGATTGCTTACTGGTTGGCAGTGATCTGCACGTTCAGAAGGTCGACCAGGACGAAGGGGTCGGCCTCCACTTCGGCTTCCATGTCTTCGAACTCGGAAAAGGCGATGGGCTCTTCAGGCTCGACCGAGATCGTGAAGTTCTGCGGGTCGGCAATGAACGTGTTGACGGCGCTGGTCACCATTGTCTTGAAGGCTTCGTTCTCGACTTCGGCCAGGGCCATGGGCACCATGAACTGCAAACCGGCCTTGAAGGTTTCGCCATCGACGCCCTGCTCGGCGCCGACCAGATCGAGTACCTTCATGAACAGCGAATTGTCGTCATAGCGCAACGCGCCGCTGACCAGCTTGACGTTGGCCAATGGCTCCATCATCGCCTCGGACATGGCCATCATCTGCTCGTCGTCCATCTCGATATCGGCTTCGGCCATTTCCGCCATCTTGAGATTGAGCTTCATGAGCTCGGAGTAGAGCGCTTCGGTGTAGCCTTCGACAGCGAAGTCCATGGAGATCGAACCGAGGTCATCGACCACGAACGAGACGTCGCTGACAGTGCCTTCCCCGGTCTCGGGCCACCACGTTCCCTCACCCGACATAGAGGCGTTGAACTGTTCAAGGCCGAGAGTCGCAAAAGCCTCCTGGGCTTCAGGCTCCTCGATCGCGCTCAGATCGGCGCTGATGCCGGTGACCTGAAAGCCCGAGGTGACGCCGCCGTCGGCAGCAGCCTCGTCAATGGTGACTTCCATCAACGCGATGGCAAACAGCTCGTTGCCTTCGACATCTGAAACCGTCAGCGGACCTGCCGATATGCGATCATAGAGGTTGAACCCGGTTTCGAGCATTGTGTCGACGCTGACCTCTGCGGGCAATGCGATGCCCTCGGCCGCGATATCGACGAAGTTGAGCGTGATGCCCTCGTCTTCGTCGGTATAGTCGACGTCCTCGATGGTGGCGCGTTCAGCGGTGAACCCACCTTCTGCCGTTTCAACAACGCCGGTAAACACCACATCACCGGGCACCTCGACATCGTCTTCACCCGCAATGGAGATGGTGAAATCGGAAATCGTCACCGTGTCGCCCTCGGCACTGGCCGATCCATAGGTGAAGGCAACACCCATCAGCTTGCTGGTTTCAACGAGCCGATCCGCGAAATCGGTGGCCTCGAGCGCCAGGGCGGCCTGGCTGGTCCCGGCCAATGCGATCGTGGCGATAAGCGAAAGGCGAGTAATTCTTTTCATGACGGTCCCCGTTTTTCGGCGCTTGTTGTGCCATTTTACTGCAAAGCTGCGAACTTACACCATTGCGGCCGCTTACGGCCAGACATAGACGCTAACGCTTTGAGATGACTTTTCGATCACGCCAATCGGGCGAAAAAGCGTCAGCGGCAGCGCGCGAGAAATGCCACGATGTCGTCGGTGACGTGGTGGACGTGTTCCATGTCTTCGCCGCGGCCCAGTTCCCAGGGATCGCATTGGTCATGCTCGAACCCTGAACCGGCCACGACCTGAACCGTGGACATGCCGATTGCATGGGGTACACGCAGGTTCTTTTCCAGATCGTCAAACATTATGGCCTGTCTGGCCCCGATCCCATGCGCGGCAAGGAAGTCGGTATAGGCAATTTCGAGGGGTTTGGGCCGGTATTTGGCCGCCTTGATGTCGAAGATGCCCTCGAACAGGCTTGCCGCTCCAAGGCGCGCCAGTACGGCTTCGGCGTGACCGGCGCTCGCATTGGTAAAGATGAACTTGCGGCCGGGAAGCGCCGCGATGGCTTCGACCAGTTCGGGATGCGCCGCGACAGGCGAATAGTCGATGGCGTGAACCATTTCCAGATAGTCCTCGGGATCGACGGCATGGGATTTCATCAACCCGTTGAGCGTCGTGCCGTGATCGCGGTAATAGGCTTTCTGGAGATCACGCGCCGCTTCGAAATCGAGCTGGGCGACTTTCATCACATATTGAGTGATGGCCGTATCGATCTGGGCGAACAGATTGCATTCACGCGGATAAAGCGTGTTGTCGAGGTCGAACACCCAATCGGTAATGTGATCGACTTCGAGGGGCGTTGTGAGGGCAGGCGGGGTCATGTGGTTCATGACCCCATTATGCCCAAAATCGATGAATGGGAAATGACCGAAAACGAAGGTGTGATCGATCTCATCTATCGCACCATGAGTGTTCCCGCGCCGTGTTCGGTGAACAACTCGAGCAGCACCGAATGGGCCGTCTTGCCGTTGACGATCACCACGCCTTCAACGCCCCGATCGAGCGCCTCGATGCAGGTTTCGACCTTGGGGATCATGCCCCCCGAGATCGTGCCGTCGGCGATCAACTGCTGAGCCTCGCGCACCGAAAGTTCGGGAATCAATTCGCCATCCTTGTCGAGCACCCCCGGAACGTCGGTTAAAAACAGCAGCCGCTTGGCAAATACCGCCCCCGCGATGGCGCCGGCGAAGGTATCTGCGTTGATGTTGTAGGTGTTGCCATCCCGGCCGGGAGCCACGGGCGCGATGACCGGGATCATTTCCGAGCGAGCCAGAAGGTCGAGCAGCGTGCGGTCGATCTCGACGGGTTCGCCCACGAAACCGAGGTCGAGGACGCGCTCGATATTGGAGGTCGGGTCCACATATTTCTTGTGGGCCTTTTCGGCAAACACCATGTTGCCGTCCTTGCCGCACAGCCCGATCGCCCATTCGCCCTCGGCATTGATCATCGCCACGATCTCTTTGTTGATCGAGCCGGCCAGAACCATTTCCACGATTTCGACGGTGCGCTTGTCGGTCACCCGCAAACCGCCCTCGAATTTTGATTCGATGCCGAGCTTTTTGAGCATCTCGCCGATCTGCGGACCGCCGCCGTGAACCACGATCGGGTTGACCCCCGACTGCTTGAGCAGCGCCACGTCGCGCGCAAACGCCTTGCCCAGTTCGGGATCGCCCATGGCATGGCCGCCATATTTGATGA
>NZ_CAXAXY010000151.1:0-4093 GCF_963972885.1 uncultured Pelagibacterium sp.
TCAAATTGTAATCAAACAATCGACAAGTTTGAAATGGGGGGGTGTCAGGATGGTTCCCAGCAGAAAGCTTTGGGGGCGCTGCGGGGGGTCTGAAAGACCCTTTTGTGGGCTCCCGTTTGTGGAGAACCACCGATTATGCGTATCGCGTCCTATGTTTCCGGCGCCGTTCTGGCGCTCACCCTCGCCCTGGCATCGGCCCCGTCTTTCGCCCTTGCCCCCCAGCCCACAGATCGCACCGGGCTCTCGGGTTCGGTCATGCGGATTTCGACCTCTTCGGCGACCGCCGCTCCTTTGGGTCTGCAGATCTTTTGCATGACATCGCCGTCCTATTGCGCTCCGGCCCCCGCCGCCCAGCTCCAGATGGACACCAATCTGATGAGCGCGCTCAACATCGTCAACCGCGCGGTCAACTCCTCGATCCGCCCCCAGAGGCGTTCAACCCAGGTCTGGACCGTGGGCGCACGGGTTGGCGACTGCAAGGACTACGCCATGAACAAGCGCGCCCAGCTGATCGCCCGCGGCGTTCCCGCCGGCGCCCTGCGCCTGGCCATCGGCTTTACCGCCCGCGGTGAAGGTCATGCGGTGCTCGTGGTGCGCACCACGGCCGGCGATTATGTGCTCGACAACCTCACCAGCCAGATCAAGCCCTTCGATCAGACCGGTCACACCCTTGTCGCCATGTCGTCAAACGATCCGCGGCGCTGGAACTCCATTTCCTGATAGCCAAACAAGCCGACCGGTTCAAAACCGGCCGGCTTATGCCCTCAAACCATTGGGGGCTTGTTGTCCCTTTCGAAAAGCGCAGGGCCGCAATCGATCGGGACAAAACACCCCTTGTCGCACGACCCTCGATTAACGCTAAGCGGGGGAACGCGTGGCATCGGGACCGCTTATCATCCTATGCTTGCCCCCCAAAAGGGACCGGGCAGACCAAACGAGAACCGACAGGGACACACAGGCACACAATGGACCCTTCATTGCTCGATCAGGCTCAGCCGATCCTCATCATTGCCGTCCTCGCCGGGCTCGTTATCGGGGCTGTGGTCTTTGTGGGCGCCAGGCTCCGGCTTGCCGGCCATCACAAGACCGACCGGCAGCAGGGCAGCGGCACCGATGCCGCCCAGCCCCCAACCGTCGTGCAAGCGTCCGGCCAAGCCAGCACCCCGACCCGTCCGCTCGTCCCGGCACGGCGCCCTCTTTCCAGAGACACCCGCCAGAGGGCGACAAATCTCATCGACGATATCGCCCGGTTCTATCAGGATCGCCATACGGGGTGATAAAGCCCAAGGTTTACACCACTTTGGACGCCCGGCAGGGAACACCTTGCCCGAGTGTCTTCTCGCTATGGGGAGCATCTCCGGCCCGGGCGCCGAAAGATCGCTGTGGCTATCGATATTAGCGATGCACTCGATGCTGCCGGGACCGATTTGATCCGGCCGTTGGCCGCAGTTCGACCTTTTTCATTCGGTCCGATCCGCTGCCCGACCGGCCATGTGGGGCCTTGTATTTGGTATCACGGCAAGAAACGTTGGCCGTGATCGCCCCAATTGAGCCGACCCCCTCTAGCGGCGCTTGGCGCACCCCGAATGTGGCGCTCTCTAAATCGACGCAGCCACTTGGCACGGACGCTTAAACTGAAATCGGTGATGTGGGCTCAGGGTGCAAATCAAACCTTGGGATGGCCAAGATTGGGGCCAACCGATCAGAATGAGCCGGCGGCATGCCGGGGGTGAACCTGGGTCTGCAGCCAAAGCCCGGTCAGCCAGCCCAGATTGGCGCCAGCAATGACACATCCTATTGCCATGATCGGAGTGCCACTCACAAGCGCCAGAAGGGTCCAGAAAAAAAGCGCAAAACCGATAGCCGGTCCCGACGACACGCCGAAGCGAGTGCTTGAACAAATGGCCAGTGCAAAGACCGCAAGGACAGGCATGGTTCACCTCGAGTTTCGCCCGTAAGATTAGCGCTGCCCCATTAAAAAAGTTTCCCGCCGATAGATACAATTGTTGCCTGGCGGTCCATTTAAGGGCTGCGCCTCCTGCATGGCACCCTCTCGCTGCCTGCATGCCCTGCGAACTGCCGGACGCTACATGCCCTTGGAAACACGGGCACTTTTAATTGGTGCAAGTAATACGATTGTTTGAGTCGTCTATGACAATCTTGGCCGTCCACGTTAACCAAGCGCTAACTAATGGTTCACCGCTAGACAAATTTGTGCCATATGGGACCGGCAGCCTACATTTGGTGCAAGTAGCGTTGAGGATTGGGGATATGCTGGAATTCGCCAAGGAGCGGGTGCACGCTCGAAGCGAAACCTACGACTATTCTAAAGCTGAAGCTGGACCCTATGTCTTGCCAGCCGGACGCGAGCCCACACCGAATATGGGCAGCCGTGTTTCTCTCCACTCGGGCCTGCCTCTGACCTTCATGAATGGCGAACCGGCCCCGGTGTCCCCCACACCCAAGCGCAACATGCAGCTTGTTTTAAAGCGCATCATGGACATTGCCATCAGTGCCATCACCCTTTTGATGCTTGCCCCGGCATTGTTGCTGATTGCGCTCGCCATCCGGTTGACGAGCGGGGGTCCGGCGCTGTTTCGCCAGAGGCGCGAGGGCATCAATGGCAAACCCATCGAAATCTTCAAATTCCGCTCGATGTATATGGATCGCTGCGACATCTCGGGGGTCGCCCAGACGACCAGCGACGATCCAAGGATCACCCCGATCGGACGCTTTCTGCGCCGCACCTCGCTCGACGAATTGCCCCAGCTCTTAAACATTCTCAAAGGCGACATGTCGCTGATCGGGCCGCGCCCGCACGCCTTTGGCATGTTGGCCGGCGGCACGACCTACAAGGAGCTGGTCCCCTATTATCGCGCGCGCCAGACCATGAAGCCTGGTCTTTCGGGCTGGGCCCAGGCCAACGGATTGCGCGGCCCCACCGACAATGGCGCAAGGGCACGGGCCAGGATCGATCACGATCTTGCCTATATCGAAAATTTCTCGCTGCTTTTGGATATCAGGATCATCCTTAGGACCCTGCGGCAGGAATTTCTGGGCGGCTCGGGCCTCTAACGCCTTCGGTTTCGCAAGCCATGTTCCTCGCGTATAGAGGGACGACAACCCCACAAAGTTTAAGAGTTCAAGAGATGACGCCCACGGCCCGATCGACTTCCGCTCCGTTTGATGGGGTGGGCGATGTCAGCGATGTTTTCAATTCCATCGCCCTTGAGGCCGGCGCCCTGATCCTTTCGATCTACGGCCGCAAGTTCGAGGTGACGACCAAAGCCGATGCGTCGCCTCTGACCGAAGCCGATACGGCGGCCGAAGCGCTCATCCTTTCGCGCCTTGACGCTGCATTTCCCGAGATTGCCGTTGTGGCCGAGGAAGCCGTCGCCAACGGAAACGCGCCCCAATGCGGCGAACGCTTCATTCTTGTCGATCCGCTCGATGGCTCCAAGGAATTTATCGCCCGCAATGGCGAATTCACGGTCAATATCGCCCTCATCGAACACGGCGTGCCGGTGGCCGGTGTCGTTTATGCCCCGGCCCTCAAGCGCATCTGGTGGGGATCGCGCGAGGCTGGCGCCTTTGTTTCCATGGTCGAGGATCACAAGCTTATCGAACCCATGGCCATTGCCGTGCGCTCAGCGCCTCCTAAGGGGCTGACCCTTGTGGGCAGCCGCTCCCATGGCAGCGGGGAAGACGATCCCAGGCTTGATGGACTTGAGATCGCCGATTTTGCCTCGATGGGCTCCTCGCTCAAATTCTGCCTTGTTGCTGAAGGGGGTGCCGATCTTTATCCGCGCTTCGGGCGCACCATGGAGTGGGATACCGCTGCTGGCGATGCGATCCTGCGCGCGGCGGGCGGTCGGGTGCTCGATATGGATGGTACGGCGCTTTTCTATGGCAAGCGCAACCAGACACATGACACAGATTTCGCCAACACCCATTTCTGGGCCGTCGGAGACGGCGCCCTTGTCGCCTCGATCTGCAAGGACCCAAAGACAATGCAGCCTGCGCTCAAGCCCTACTCCTCTTCCCTGTCGCATCTTTCCCGTTTGGAGAGTGAGAGCATTGAGATTTTCCGGGA
>NZ_CAXAXY010000152.1:0-4088 GCF_963972885.1 uncultured Pelagibacterium sp.
CAGCCCATAATATGTTGCGCAAGCGCTTTGGCTTCTTTTTCATCACCTTGCAGGTGGAGGACCTCTGCCTCGATGAAAGCGGTGCAGAAGCCATCGACACAACTGCGGGCGCGAACCACAATCAGGCCTGACCGCACCCGATGCGCATCTATGACTGCCGGGCTGCGAAATTCCTGGATTAATTGGGCCGCTTTGCGCGTCGCCTAGCCATGCTCTTAGCCAGATCGGCAACCAGATATGAAAACTATATTGCTTCTCCTTCTGATCACCTTGTCCGAGGCGACGATCGGTGTCTTCGTCAAGCTGACCGACGGCAGAATCCCGATTCAGACGTTGAATTTCTACGCGATCCTGACAGCGGCCGCCTTCCTGATGCTCGCGTTGCCAGTCGCCACCGGCCGACCGATCCGCCTGCCCTGGGGGAATTTGAAGGACACCATCGTCATCGGTGTTCTTATCGCGACGCAGATCAGTGTCTTCAACTACGCCATGACGCTGGTGCCGATCGCCAATGCCGTCATTTTCTGGAGCGTGGCACCCTTCTTTACGTTCATATTCTCGGCGATGTTCCTCGGCGAGAAGGCAGGCTTCGGCCACGTTCTCGTTTTCGGTATCGCCATCGTCGGCATCGCGCTCGCCAAACCCCTCTCAGGTGGATACTTGATCGGCAATCTCGTCGCGCTTACCGACGGCGCGATCTATGCGGCGATGATCACCTACATGCGATACGAGGGTAAGTCAGAGACGGGCAACGATATCGCGTGGTCGATGCTGACGGCGGCTATTGTCCTCTCGCCGGCGCTGTTGATCTACGGCACCGGAGATGTGCTGGGCATGGCGGAAAACAAGAGGCTGGGCATCATCGTACCGGCTGGTGTATGGGCGCTGGCGCTTGGGTTGGTATCTACGGGATTTGCTTATTTCGGAATCTCTATCGTCCTAAAGACGTTAAATGCGAACGTCTATTCCCTCGTCGACATCATCGTCTCACCTGTCGTCGCGAGTACACTGGGTTTTCTGGTCTTTGCCGAGGTCCCGGCCAAGGGCATGATCTATGGTGGCGCGCTGTTGCTTTTGGCCGGGTTTCTGCTGACGCGGATGATGACCCGTGATCGGCCCGATATAGCGGCCCACCCCTGTCAGTGCGCAGAGTGACAAGCGCTGTGGAGCTTGACGAGTAAGGCCGCTGCCACGCCCCTCGCTACCTACCAGATCGCTAAGCCGTTTAAGCAGGCGATTGGTCAGCTCTGTGATGTTGGCCCGCTGTGCACGTTCTCACTGGCGCTCGGTGAAGGCGAGGCCCGGCAATTGTGGGGGTTCAAGAAAAGCCAGTTTGGTCATTCGGATTCGAGTGCCAGAGTTGTCTTTGGAAGCGCGAATCGAATCCGTGTGAGGAACTTCTGCCCAGCATTTCGATACAAAACGTTACACCAAAGTCTGGAGGCACCAGCTGACCCGGGCCTTTGTAAATCATACCTCGGGGTGGTGATTCAGCAATAAAGGAGATCACCATGTTTCGACACTCATTTCTCGCCCTGTCGGTGGTAGCTGCAACCGCGCTCGGTGGGGCCGCTTATGCGCAAAACGACCATGGTCATGGTTCCAAACCCAAACCCGCCGGAGGTGGAATGATGATGCAGGGCGACGGCTCCGGCATGATGGGCGATATGCCCGGGATGGGCGACATGCCCGGCATGATGAAGATGATGATGAAGATGCACCGCATGCATGGCGACATGATGGATGGCGGCATGATGGGCGGCCACGGCGGCGGCATGATGCCGATGCTCGACGCCGATGGTGACGGCAACGTGACGCTGCAGGAGATGCGGGAACAGCTGCAGGCCAAACTGTCCGAATATGATAGCGATGGTGACGGCACGCTGTCCATCGCCGAGTTCGAGGCGCTGCACAGCGCGATGATCCGCGAGAAGATGGTCGACCGGTTTCAGCATCTGGACGCGGATGGAGACGGCGCCATCACCGGCGATGAAATGACCGCCCCGGCCAAGAAGATGGAGCGCATGAAGAAGATGCGTTCCGGCATGGGCCAGATGCAGCAGGGCCAAGCTGGCAGCGGCCAGGGCATGGGCTCCGGCATGGGCTCCGGCATGGGCAATTCCGGCGGCACCGGCAGCAACTGAGGATAGCGGCGCCGGCCCCCGGGCCGGTGCTGTCGCCACTCCCGAAACAGGAAATCGACATGATGGGTTTTGGAATGGGCGGCCTGTGAATGCTGCTCATCTTCGTATTGGCTGTGCTGGGGGTCTTGGCACTGGTTAAATACCTGTCCAAGCGAGCGAAAAGGCAATCGCAATGAGCTATACCTATGATCGCACTCTGCAAGGCGCCGATATCGACGAAGCGGAATCCCGAGTCCGTGAGGCGCTGGCCGAGAAAGGCTTCGGCGTCTTGACCGAGATCGACGTCAAGGCGACGATGAAGAACAAGATTGGTGCCGACATGGCGCCCTATCGCATCCTCGGGGCCTGCAACCCGGACATGGCGTACAAGGCCATCGAAATCGAGCCGCGCGTTGGCGCGATGCTGCCCTGCAATGTCGTCCTTCGAGACGTCGAAGGCGGCACCGAGATCAGTGCCATCGACCCGGTGGCATCCATGCAGGCCATCGAAAGCAATGCGCTGCACGGGGTCGCGGGTGAAGTTCGTGACATTATGCGAGCAGTGGTCAACGCCGCCTGACGGCGCGTCGGCATCAGACCTTGACCTTCCAGCTGCTGGAATCTCTATGGTTAAATGGAACCGCCGAATCGACCAGTTAAAATGGGGTACCCGCAAGATGACAACCGACGAAACCCGGACCTGGACCCTTGTCCGAACGCTGGGGCCGAGCGCCGTCGGGGCAGGGCTGTTCCTCGCCTTCGCGCCGGTGCACCTGCTGGTGAGCGAGGACGTCTCGGTGGCGATCGCGGCCCTGACCTTGGCCCTGATCGGGGGGACCTATATCGGCTTCGGCGCGTCCGACGGTGCCACACGGATCTTCTGGATGGAGCTTGGCGTCGCCATCTTCTACGCCATCGTGGCGCTGGCCGGCTTGCTGTGGTCCCCGCTCGCGCTGCCGCTCGGGCTGGCGGCGCATGCCGTCTGGGACCTGCTGCACCACAACGGGGCGTTCGGCGCGCCCGTGCCGAAATGGTACATCCCCTTCTGCGTCGTCTTCGACCTGCTCGCCGCCGCGTTCTTTCTTGTACTTTATCTGGAATGAGGCCCGTTTGTTGGCGCATGGCATCCCCGTCCGAACCATCGTGAAGATCGCCGTGGCGACCGTACTCATTGCGGCCGTCGCGGCGCTGTTTCTCGGCCCACTCTCCGGGCTCGTCGAAAGCCTGAGCGGCGAACGGGTCTCGGCCTGGGTGAATGCCGCAGGTGCATGGGGGCCCACCGTCATCATCCTGCTGATGACGGTCGCCATCGTCGCGACGCCGATACCGAGCGCCCCCATCGCCCTCGCGGCGGGTGCGGCATATGGCCATACGATCGGCACCATTTACATCGTCATCGGGGCCGAGCTGGGCGCGATGGTGGCTTTCGCGCTGGCGAGGCTCCTCGGCCGGGACGTTTTGACCAGGTGGCTCGGCGACAGCGTGGACAGGGGGTGGCTGGGCTCGCAGAACGCGCTGACGTTCACGGTGTTCGCCAGTCGGCTGATGCCCTTCATCTCGTTCGATATCGTGAGCTCCGCCGCCGGGCTGAGCTGCCTCCACTTCTGGCGGTTCGCCCTCGCGACCCTCGCCGGAATCATCCCGGCCAGTTTCATCCTGGCCCATTTCGGCAACGAAGCGGTCAGCGGCGAGCCCGGGCGGGCCGCCTGGGCGGCCGTCGGACTGGGCGTGCTGACCCTGACCCCGCTTGTCGTCGTGGCAATCAGGGAGCAGCGCCGTAAGGAGGCAGCGCATGACTGACCCGCGCACATCACCGCAGCAACCCGCGCCGTTCCACTGGAGGACGGTGCGCTGGTGCCTGAGGCGGGAACTGCGCCGGACCTGTCGCTGGCATCTGGCGAACCGGACGCTGTTGATTGTCACTGAGAACTGACCCGGTAGCCCCCTAAATTGTCACTGAGAATT
>NZ_CAXAXY010000153.1:0-3820 GCF_963972885.1 uncultured Pelagibacterium sp.
ACACCCTGATCCGCACCGATCTGCTGCACGAGACGGTTTTCGCCTATCTCAAGCAGAACCCGTTCGGCCTGTTTTCCCTCGTGCTCTGGCTCCTCAAGGGCAAGGCGCATCTCAAGCAGCAACTGGCCAGCCAGGTGACCCTCGAGGTCGACGACATCCCGCTCAACGCCGAGCTTGTCGCCTACGCCGAGGCCGAAAAGGCAAAAGGCCGTCAAATCATTCTGGCTACAGCGGCAGACAGCCTGCTGGCCATACGCATCGCTCACCGCTTCCCCTTTATCGACAAGACCATCGCATCCGATGGCATCACCAATCTCAAGGGCGCCACAAAGGCTCAAAAGCTGGCCGAAATGTTTCCCGATGGCTTCGTCTATGCCGGCGACAGCAAGACTGACCTTGCCGTCTGGAAAGTCGCGAAAGCCGGCGTTCTTGTCGAAACCACCGGTGGCGTGGAGCGCGCGGCCGCCCGCCTGACCGACATCGAGCACACCATAAAGCGTCCCACACGGCTCAGGGATTGGATCAAGGAGGCGCGCCTGCATCAATGGGCCAAGAACGCCTTGGTGTTCGTGCCGCTCATGCTGGGTGGCCATATGCTCGACCTCGCAGCATGGTCCAGCGCCGGCATGGCATTTCTCGCCCTGGGCATCCTCGCCTCCTCGACATATTTGCTCAACGACCTCTGGGACATCGCCGACGACCGCCGCCATTGGTCCAAGCGCAACCGTCCGCTCGCGGCCGGTCGCATATCCATCGCCAATGCCGTGGCCGCCATGCCCGTCGCCATGATTGCCGCCTTCGCGCTCGGCGCGCTGGTCAATCCCCTGGTTGTCGCAACGCTTGCCGCCTATCTGACCCTCACCGTCGCCTACTCCCTGGGGATCAAACGCAAGCCGATCCTCGATGCCTTCACGCTGGCCGTGCTGTTCACCTTACGACTCGTATTGGGCATTGTTGCCGTTGGCGTCATGGCCTCGCCATGGCTGCTTGTCTTTTCCATGTTCCTGTTTGCCTCGCTTTCCTTCGCCAAGCGCAACACCGAGGCGCAGCGCATGACCGACAATGGCGGATCGGGCCGGATCAGCGGGCGCGGATATTTCACAACCGATGCGCCTTTCATCATGGCCATGGGCGTGGCCAGCGGCATCGGCTCGGTTCTCATCCTTGTGCTCTATCTCACCCAGGATGCCCTGGCCGCCGATTTCTATTCGGATTCGATCTGGCTCTGGCTCATGCCCGCCGCCCTGTTCCTGTGGATCGGCCGCATCTGGATGCTCAGCTTTCGCGGCGAACTCAACGACGATCCCGTCGCCTTTGCCATGAAAGACCCCAAAAGCCTCATGCTCGCCGCCGGTCTGGCGCTCGGCTTCTTTCTCGCCTGGATCGGCATATGAGCCCGCAGGCTTTCCTCAAGCTGCCTCAGGTCGTGCGCTTCCTATTGCTTGGCGGTCTTGCAGCGGCGATCAACTGGCTGGTGCGTTTCCCGCTCTCGCTCGTGCTGCCGTTTCCCGCCGCCGTGTTCGTGGCCTATCTCATTGGCATGAGCGCCGGGTTCACGCTCTACCGCGCCTACGTGTTTCCCAATTCCCGCCAGTCCATGGCGCTGCAGGCCACGCTCTTTCTCATCGTCAATGCGCTCGGCGCCGTTGTCGTCATGGCGGTTTCACTGGCCCTGCTCGATCATTTGCTCCCGGCCGTCGGATGGCGCTTGCTGCCTGAAGCGGTTGCACACGGCACGGCAATCGGCGTCGGCGCTGTTGCAAATTTCTTCGGCCACAAATATCTCAGCTTTCGGACCGCTCCCGACCACGCAGAAAACTTGACTTGACGAGTCTGGTTTAAGCGCGCTAGGTCCGGGCGGTATTGAAAGCGATCCGACGATGCTGCGCCGATTTTTCTCCTATTACGCGCCCTATAAGGGCCTGTTTTTCCTCGATTTCGGCTGCGCGGTCATCGTCGGCCTGCTCGAATTGAGCTTCCCCGTGGTCGTCCAGCTCTATGTCGATCAATTGCTGCCCAGCCAGAACTGGTTCTGGATTCTTGCCGCCGCTGCTGGTCTGCTGGTCGTCTATATCCTCAATGCGGGCCTGCTTTCGGTGGTCAACTATTGGGGCCACGCGCTTGGCATCGGCATCGAGACCGACATGCGCCGTCAGGCCTTCGATCACCTCCACAAACTCTCATTCCGCTATTTCGACAACAAGAAGACCGGGCACCTCATCACCCACGTCACCAAGGATCTCGAAGAGGTCGGTGAGATCGCCCATCACGGTCCCGAAGACGTCTTTATCGCCATCATGACCTTTATCGGTGCCTTCATCATCATGGCGCTGATGAATTTAAAGCTCGCCGCGCTCACCCTGTTCATCGTCCCGGTCGCCGCCTTCCTGATCTTCAAATACGGAAGCGCCATGACCATGACCTGGAAGAACCTTTACGGCCGGGTCGGCGATTTCAACCAGCGCATCGAGGAATCGATCGGCGGGGTCCGTGCCGTACGTGCCTTTGCCAATGAGCGCCACGAGCGCAAGCTGTTCGAAGGCGACAACCAGAGCTACCGCACCACCAAGCTCAAGGCCTACAAGATCATGACGGCGTCGATCTCGATGTCCTATATGGCCAAGAGCCTCGTGCAGTTGATGGTCATGCTCGCCGGGACCGCGCTCGTCATGTATGGCGAAATGACCTACGGCCAGTTCGTCGGCTTTCTGCTTCTCATCACCGTTCTGTTTCGTCCCATCGACAAGATCATCTCGGTCATCGAAAGCTATCCCAAAGGCATCGCCGGCTTCAAACGCTTCACCGACCTGATCGATACCGAACCCGATATCGTCGATAGCCCAAGCGCAAAAAGGGTTTCCGATCTCAGGGGCGATATCGTCTTCGACAAGGTCAACTTCGCCTATTCGGACAACCGCCCGATCCTGGCCGACATCACCCTCGGCGTTAAAGCCGGGCAAACCATCGCCCTGGTCGGCCCCTCCGGTGCGGGCAAGACCACGATCTGCTCACTGCTGCCGCGCTTTTACGAAATCGATTCCGGCGCCATCACCATCGATGGCATCGACATCCGCGACATGACCCAGGATTCCCTGCGCAGCCAGATCGGCATCGTCCAGCAGGACGTTTTCATGTTCGGCACCTCGATCCGCGACAACATCGCTTACGGTCGCCTGGGTGCAACCGACGAGGAGATCATGGCCGCCGCCCGCAGGGCCCAGTTCGATAGCGTCATTGCCCAATTGCCCGACGGGCTCGATACCATGATCGGCGAGCGCGGGGTCAAACTCTCGGGCGGCCAGAAGCAGCGCCTCGCCATCGCGCGAATATTTCTGAAAAACCCGCCGATCCTCATTCTCGACGAGGCGACCTCGGCGCTCGATACCGAAACCGAAATGCAGATCCAGCGCGCGCTTTCGGCACTCTCGGAGGGCCGCACCACTCTGGTCATCGCCCACCGCCTGGCCACCATCCGCAACGCGGACCGCATCGCCGTGGTCGCCGATGGCCGTATCGTGGAAGAGGGCGCCCATGAAGCGCTGGTCGCCAGGGCCGGCGCCTATGCCCGACTGCACAATGCGCAGTTCGGCGCCTGGGCGGCTGAATAAGCGCCTGTCGGTTCGAAAGCGCGACCAGACAAGACGCTACGCCGCCAATCCCAGTGCCAGAAACGCCATGGTAATGAGGTTAAGCCCGATCCCACCGGAGCGCTTCCAGAAAAAGTGGTTTCCACTTTTTCGGTTCGGAAGCGTGACCACTTAGGAACTACGCCGCCAATCCCAGTGCCAGAAACGCCATGGTAATGAGGTTAAGCCCGATC
>NZ_CAXAXY010000154.1:0-3745 GCF_963972885.1 uncultured Pelagibacterium sp.
TTCAGGATTTGATTGACTCAAATCCTTGGCTCCAAACCCTTGTTTTGTCGCGTGTCCGAACCGCAAAAGCGTTTCCATCCCCGATCGCGTCGAGGACATGCTTTTGCTGGACACGCTCTAGCAGGCAAGGAACCGGCTGATGGCGTGCGAGAGGATTGCGCTGTCCGAGCGGGTCTTCATTGAGTCATGAGCCGCCTCGATAACGTCTTCTGACACCTTGCCGCGCCGCAGGTCGATGAGCGCTTTCGAATAGTCGTCCTCGAATTCGGGGTGCGGCTGGAAACTCAGAATATTGCCTCCCGCATAGGACAGCCCGGCATTGGGGGCGAATGCGCTGCGCAGGATTACCTTTGCCATCGGCGGCGGCGTGATGACCTGATCCTGATGCGAGCAGGCAATGGCCAATTTATCGACTCCCGGCACGAAATGGGGATGATCGGGCAAAACCTCGTAGACGTGCCGCCCCAGCCCCCAGCCTTTTTCCGACTTGCGCACATCGCCGCCCAATGCGTCGGCAATGATCTGGTGGCCAAAGCAGATGCCCACCATCTTCGTCCCGCGCTCGTGGGCGCGGCGGATGAAATTGCGCAGCGGGTCCATCCAGGGGAGCGGGTCGTACACTCCAGCCGGCGAGCCGGTGATCAGAACGGAGTCCAGCCCTTCGGGATCGGGCAGCGGCGCGCCTTCGAGCACGGGCACGAAGTCGGGCGCAATCCTGGCACCGTGACGGGCCAGCATCGTGGCAAACATTTCAGGATAGGGGCGGAACCGGCCGCGCAATGGCTCTGGCACGAGGCCGGTTTCGATGATGGCAAGATTCATGGGGAGGGACCGTGGACGAACGATCCCGCATTCAGATCCTAGGCCGCAACGAACGTCAAGGCGACACCATTGATGCAGTGGCGCTTGCCGGTCGGCTCGGGCCCGTCATCGAAAATATGGCCCTGGTGGCCACCGCAGTTCGAGCAATGGCATTCGGTGCGCGTCATCATAAATGATGTATCGACTGACGTTCCGATAGCGCCCGGGAGGGCTTCCCAGAAGCTGGGCCAGCCGGTGCGGCTGTCATATTTGGCTTCCGAGGAATAGAGCGCCTGCCCGCATCCGGCGCAATTGTAGATGCCCGGCTCGTAGAGCTTGTCGAGTTCGGATGTGAAGGCGCGCTCGGTGCCGTGCTCGCGCAGGACGTAATATTCCATCTCGTCGAGCCGCTCGCGCCATTCGGCCTCGGTGAGGGTAAAGGGAAACTCTCCCTCGGCGCCCTTGGCGGTCAAGGCAAGCCCGAATGCGGCGGCGCCGGTGGCGAGAGTTCCGGCAAGCAGGAAATTGCGACGGTCGATCATGGTCATTCTCCTTGCGTCGTTTATCCCAGTAAATTGCCTCGCGATCCAGTCAAACCCGCGTGTAGCGGGACCGGGCATGGTTGCGCCCGGCCGACGGAGGGCGGGCCGGGCGCAGTTTGCGGCTCAGAGTAGGATTGGGGGCGAACGCTGAGCCGCGGTGCCTGTTTAGATGTTACATGGCCGGCGTGAACACGGCGTCGGTCACATGGATCACGCCGTTGGACTGCATCACATCGGCGATGGTGACGGTCGCGGCAGTGCCGTTTTCGTCAGTGATCGTGACGGTGTCGCCGTCATAGGTGGCTTCGAGCATGCAGCCGCCAAGGGTTTCGATTGTGTGGCTGCCGCCATCGGCATCGATCATGCCCACGAGATCGGCGGCGGTCGCCTCAACGCCAACCACATGACAGGTCAGGACCTGCTGCAGCATTTCGACGTTTTCAGGCATCAACAGCGTGTCAACGGTGCCTTCGGGAAGGGCAGCGAACGCTTCATTGGTCGGCGCGAACACTGTAAAGGGGCCGTCGCCCTGCAGCGTTTCGACAAGGCCGGCAGCTTCCACGGCGGCGACAAGGGTCGTGTGGTCAGCCGAGTTGACTGCATTTTCAACGATGTTCATGTCCGGCGACATCGGCGCGCCACCAACCATGGGGTTGTCCTGGGCGAGCGCAGCGCCGGTCAGCGCAGAGGTGGCCAGAAGGGCTGAGAGAGCAATTGCACGGGTCTGCATGGTGTTCGTCTCCTAAAAGATCATCTGTTGTGACCTCCCCTTTTTGGGGAAGTTCGCGATCAGTTACGGAGCGTGAGACCAACAAGTTTCAGACGGGTCGAAAAAATTTCCTCAGATGGCGGCGATCGGTCCGGCCGCGACAATCGGGCCCTGAGGATCGCCGGTCGGCGAGCCGCCTTCCACTTCCCGCGTGACGGCCAGCGTTATGCCCTGGGCCAGTTGGCCGCGCAGCGTTTCATCGACCGCAATGGTCTGTGCCTCGGCCACATCGATCACACCCATCGAGATCGGCGCATTGTCGCCCTCGATGAACCAAAGCTCATAATCATTGCCCGCACCGGCCGGCGAACCGGCACCGCTCACCCGCAGCGCACCGGACGCGGAATCATAGCGCGCAATAAAGCTCACATCGCTGTCGACGGTCTGCATCGCCGCCACGAGCTGGGCGGTATCGAGCGGCGTTTCGACTCTCGGTTGGAGCAGGTTGAGACCGACGGAAAGCACCGCCACAGCGGCCGCGGCCCCGGCCAGCGACCTCCAGACCAGGAGCGAATTGTACCAGGGCGTTTTGGCACCCGCATCGGCGAACAGCCTCTGCTCGATCCGGCCCAGAAGGGTGTCGGGCGGCGAGGTGGGCACATAATCGTCATTGAAAGCGGAAAAGCGATCCTCCCAGAACCGCGCTTCGGCCGCGAGATCGGGGCGCGTTTGGATGGCGCGCGCCATTGCGGCGCGGCTTTGCGCGCTTGTCAGCCCGAGCACATATTCAGCAACCGCCACGCGGCGCTCTTCGTCCCGGTTCAGATCGTTGTCGTCAAAATCGCTCATCGTTTTGTCTATTATGCTCCAAGACAGTCGCGCAAGGCCAGGAGCGACCGGCGCAGCCAGGTGCGTACCGTGTTAAGGGGCACACCCAGCCGGTCGGCTAGTTCATTATAGCTTTCGCCTTCGACGTAGGCCCTGCGCACCGCTTCGGCGCGTTCGGGTTTTAATTGCCCCATGCACTCGTCAATCCGGTTGCCGTCGTCGGTGTTGATCGCCGACTGTTCCGGGCTCATCCCGGAATCTTCGAGATCGAACGCTTCATCGATGTCTGTATGACCCGGCCGCCGCGCGCGCAGCCTGTCGATGGCGTTGTTGCGCGCGATGGTAATCAGCCACGTCATGGGGCTTGCGGCATCGGGGCGATAACCCTCGGCACGCTGCCAGACCTTGATGAAAACGTCCTGCAAGGCGTCCTCGGCTTCGCTCCTGTTGGAGAGTATACGCAGGCTCACGCCAAAAAGTTTCGCGCTCGTGCGTGCATAGAGAGCGCGAAAGGCATTGCGATCACGCAACGCAATGCGGGCCAGCAGGTCTGCAATTTCAGCGGTATCGGCCATAGGCGCCCTCCCTATCGCATAACAATTGCATTTTTGCTTACGAGTTCCATCAGTAATTGGATCACGAGCGCGTCAGCGAGGACTATTCACAGGACGCGCGTTCGGGTTAGAGAGGTTTTCAAGACCGAAAAGGAGTTGTCCTGCCCCATGGCCGACGGACTTGAAAACGCCTACGACGCCGAAGTGCTGTCCAAGGCCCTGCCCTTCATGCAGCGCTACGAGAACAAGACGGTTGTCATCAAATATGGCGGCCATGCCATGGGCGATCCCGAACTGGGCAAGGCGTTTGC
>NZ_CAXAXY010000155.1:0-3452 GCF_963972885.1 uncultured Pelagibacterium sp.
TCAGCTGGGAGAGCGCCTGCATGGCATGCAGGAGGTCAGCGGTTCGATCCCGCTTGGCTCCACCATTTTCTTCTTCTGTCTCACGGCGCGCACCACTGCGGACATGACGGCCTAAAACCACCCTATGTCCTCCGTTGCGCCTGCGACGGCGCGGCCGAATGGTCGGCCGGGGTCCTCGCCTATGGGCTCGTCCACCCCACCGGCTGCCATTGGTTCACCATCACTTGCGCGGAAAACGCCCCTCTGTAGAGTTGGGGAAAAGAGGAGTCGTCATGCCGCCTGTCATTCCCGATCCGGAAAAAATCCGTCCGTTTGCCGATTTCGAGAGCTTTTATGGCTGGCTGGCCCAGCATGGAGGCGCGTGGGACGAGGTTTGGGTGCAGTTTTTCAAGAAGGGGTCGGGGGTCGAGACGATCGGTTACGAGGAGGCGGTGCGCGCCGGCTTGTGCTGGGGATGGATCGACGGGATCAAGAAAAAGCACGACGAAAAATCGTATCTCCTGCGCTTTACGCCAAGGCGGAAAAAATCGATCTGGAGCCTGATCAATACCCGTCATGCCGAACGCCTGATCGAAGAGGGTCTGATGCGTGAGCCGGGGCTGGCGCAGGTCGAGGCGGCAAAGGCGGATGGGCGCTGGGACGCTGCCTATTCGTCGGGGGCCGAGTTCACCATGCCCGAGGATTTTGTCGCGGCGGTGCGAGCCAACCCCGAGGCGCTTGCGGTTTATGAAACGCTCAACCGCGCCAATCTCTATGCACTGATGTTCCGGATCAACGGGGTCAAAAAGGCGGAAACGCGGGCCCGCAATATCGAAAAATTCGTCGCCATGCTGGCGCGGGGGGAAACGCTGCATCCCAATGGGAGAGCGAAGGCGTAATGCCAAGATTTGAGCCTTATTGAACCAGGGCGGCATTGCGGCAATCGAAGCTGTGGACGGCGACGTCGACTTCGCCCAGGCCGATGCCCAGGGCGTCGAACAGCACGATCAGGACCTTATCGAGAACGATGGCGACAGGGTCAAGCAGCGTTTCGACGGCGTCGAGCGCACCCGAAAGCAGGGAGCCGAGCAGGTTGATCGAAAGAACCTCCAGTTCAAGATCGAGATTGCCGATCAGTGAGCCGGTCAGGCTTGAAACGGGAGTCCGGGTGGTTGCCGTGCGGATGGTGTCGTTGGCGGCGTCGTGCGCCGTGAAATAAAGCGGGACGGGGCTTGTCTGGCTCATTGAAACATCGGCGCGGGCGTTGACCCGGGCGATGCCGCCCAGAAGCGAAACGATGGGGGTCTTGGCGATCTCGAGCGGGCTTTTTGTATCCAGAAACGCCGATTGGGGCGTGTTGCCTATGGCCAGCCGCAGCACGCCGGGGCTTGCATCGATGGTGGCGGTGCCCTGATCGGGGCGACCCGGGGGACAGGACAGGGACGCCATGCGCGCCTCGGCGGGGGCAAGCTCGGCATAAACGGGCAAGGTGATGTCGAGCAGACCCAGCCCGCCGCCATTGCCCAGAACCGAGACGTCGAGACGAAGCCTGGTCTGGGCGGTGCGCAGATAATCGCCCTCGCCCGAGAGCGTGAACCAGCCGGTGACCGGCGGTTCGCCCACAACCAGCGCCACATCGATGCCGGCAATGCCGGGCACGCCTGCGCCAAGTTCGAGGCCGATATGGCGGTTGCCATCGGCGACCAGAGCGGCGGCCGACAAAAGGCCCAACGCATCGACGCTGGCCTCGACCGCTGCCGAGGTGCCAAGCGCCAGCCCCGCCAGCCCGTCGGCGACGATGAGACGGGCCATGTCTACGCTGAGTGTTTCGTCGACCCGCCCGGCCAGGTGCACAAGGACCGCATTTCCCCCCGAAGCCGAGGCGATGGCGGCGGCGATGGCGCCAAGGGAGATATCGGCATCGAGGAGTTCGGAATAGGTGCCGACCTCCAGATCCACCTCGCCGGCCAGGGCGTCAAGGAAATCGAGGAGCGAAATATCGACATCGGCGATGGCGTTATAGTCGAGCAGCGAAAGCGACAACTCGGTGCCCAACAGGCCACCCAGCACGGCGTTGAGGACGCCGCCATTGAGGCTGGCGAGGCGTGAGCCGATGGACCAGCCGGCCATGGGGGTGGCGCTGGCGGTGGCCACGACACCGATGAGAGGCGGCGGAAAGCCGAAAAGCGACGCGAAATGGACGGTGCCCTCGCGCCGCAGGGTGACGCGGGCCGCATTTATGGGGCCGGTATCGGGAGCAAAACGCTCGGCGGGCGCAAGAGAGGGATCGGGAGCGTAGTGGCCGGTCTGAACGATGATCGTTTCGGGGAGGGGATCGTATCCGGCGTCGCGCAGGCTCAGGCGCACCTGTTGGGCGGCGTTGGCCGGGTCGCCTGCGGCGTGGATGGCAGCCAGATCGGCGACCGATTGCAGGCGGCGTTTTTCGAGATGGAGGGAGGCCTCATCGATTGCAAAGGCGGCAAGGCCGAGCAGGACAGGCGCGCCGGCAGCGAACAGGGTGACCACATTGGCCCTGACATCGGCGAGGAAGCGGGCGATCGGGCCCATCGATCACACCCCGCCATTGCGGATGGTGGAGGCAAAGACGATGGTTTTGCCGGGGAGGGGCAGCGGGGGGTGGAGATTCCAGATGGGCAGCGCCGAGGCATCATAGCTGACGCTGACCAGGAACTGGTCGGGATCGGACGGGCTGGGGGCGGCCGCTATGGTCAAGAGATCGGGGTCGATCAGCACATAAGAGCCGCCATTGTTGGCGAGGAAGGCGGTGGCGAGGGCGGTGCGCTCAGCTCCCGAGAGCCCGGCCACCGCCGCGCGGGCCGCATCGGCGGCCAGTTGCTGGACCGAGTGGGCGGCGCCAAAATAAATGCCATAGCCAATGGCGCCGAACAAAAGCAGCAGGAAGATGGGCGCGATCAGGGCAAATTCGACGGCGGAGGTGCCCGCCTGGTCCTGCCAGGTGCACGCCAGGAACCGACGGCGGCCGTTTGGCATGAAATCCCCCTTTGTGCCGGTCATCGGGGGAAAAATACGGGACAAAACGCTACCAAGTTCTCTTTGGCGGCCTATGGGCGTTGACCATGCGTATATCTACGGCCCGCAGCAAAAACCGGCACCTTGGGCAAGGCGCCGGTCGAGATATCGCATTATGAAAATCGTTTTACCGTCGGACGGCCCTGACGAGCGCGATGAGAATACACGCGCCAATCAGACCGGCGATCAGGTAACCGAACCAGCCGTTTCCGAATGGAATTCCGATCAGGCCAAACAAAAAGCTGGCAAGCGCTGCGCCGACGATGCCGAGAACGATGTTGAGAAAGATTCCCGTCCCTGTCTTCATGATGGCCGAGGCTGCCCACCCGGCCAGACCGCCGATGATGATGGCTGCAAGCCAGCTAATTCCCATTTCGTCCATTTTAACCCCACAACAGCATTGTTAATGATCGTCCCCAATA
>NZ_CAXAXY010000156.1:0-3447 GCF_963972885.1 uncultured Pelagibacterium sp.
GCCCTGACACTGGCCCACGAACTCGAACGCTCGGGGGAGCGCTACGGGATCGCATCGGCCTGCATTGGTGGCGGGCAGGGGATTGCGCTTCTGATTGAAAATCCGAGGGCTGTCTGATGGACATTGCCGGAAAAACAGCAATCGTGACCGGGGCTGCGTCGGGGCTTGGGGCAGCCACGGCGAAAGCGCTCGCGGCCGCCGGCGCCAAGGTGGCCGTATTCGACCGCGATGCGGAAAAAGGCGCCACCGTCGCCACCCATATCGATGGGCGGTTCTTCCCTTGCGACGTTTCGGATGCGACAAGCGCGGGAGCTGCGATTGCCGATGCGATCGCCGCGCTCGGCACGCCGTCGATCCTCGTCAATTGCGCCGGCATCGGCACGGCAGCGCGTATCGTGGGACGCGAGGGGCCCATGCCGCTAGATGCGTTCGAGCGGGTCATCAAGGTCAATCTTGTCGGCAGTTTCAACATGATGCGGCTGGCCGTCGATGCCATGCAGCAGCTCGAGCCTGACGCCAATGGCCAGCGCGGCGTCGTGATCTCGACCGCCTCGGTCGCGGCCTTTGAAGGGCAGATCGGGCAGGCGGCCTATGCGGCGTCGAAAGGCGGAATCGTGTCCCTGACCCTGCCGGCAGCGCGCGAGTTTGCACGGTTCGGCGTGCGGGTTCTGGCCATCGCGCCGGGGTTGTTTTTAACGCCCCTGCTCGAAGAATTGCCCGCCGAGGCGCTTGATGCTTTGGGGCACTCCATCCCCAATCCGGCGCGGTTGGGCAAGCCCGAGGAATTTGCCGATCTGGTTCTGTCCATGATCGGCAACGACTATCTCAACGGCGAAGTCGTGCGGCTCGACGGCGCGCTGCGCATGGCGCCGAAATAGGAGGGGGCGATGTTTTCCAACACGAGTGAGGTTGAAATCCAGTTCGGCGATTGCGACCCGGCGGGCATCGTCTATTACCCCAATTATTTCCGCTTTTTCGACAACGCCACGGCGGCGCTTTTGTCCGCCGCCTTCAAGATGCACAAGCGCCACTGGATCGCCCATCACGGCATTGTCGGCATCCCGATGGTCGATACGGGCGCCAAGTTCTCGCGGCCCTCACGGTTCGGAGATGTCGTCGAAATCCGCTCGGAAATAACCGATCTCGGACGCTCCAGCTTCGGTGTCCGCCACTCGCTTTTCAATGAAGGCGAAATCGCCATCGAAGCGCATGAGAAGCGCGTCTGGGTGGGGCGCGATCCGCAAGACAGCGAAAAAATCATTTCTTTGCCGATCCCCGACGACGTGCGCGCGGCACTCGGCTAACCAATTGACCAGAAGGGAAAGATTATGGCCCAGGACACGGATGTGCTCTCGATTGACCGCAAGGGCGCGATTGTCCACCTGACGCTCAATCGCCCTGAAAAGCGCAATGCGCTCAATGACGCGACGATCGCCGCGCTCGATGGGTTCTTTGCCGATGTTCCCGACACTGCGCGCGCCATCGTGATCAGCGGTGCAGGCGGTCATTTTTCCTCAGGTCTGGACCTTTCCGAACAGGTGCGCCGCGAACCGCTCGAGGTCATGGCCCATTCGCGCAACTGGCACCGGGTCATGGAAGCCATCCAGTACGCCCGCGTTCCGGTGGTTGCTGCCCTCAATGGTGCAGTGATGGGCGGCGGGCTGGAGATGGCTGCGGCTTGTCACGTCCGGGTTGCCGAAGAGAGTGTGCAGTTCCGCATGCCCGAAGGGATGCGCGGCATTTTCGTGGGCGGGGGCGGGTCGGTGCGGATCGCAAAGCTTATCGGGGAAGATCGCCTGACGGAAATGATGCTGACTGGGCGCATCTATTCGGGCGCCGAGGGTGAGCGGATCGGGCTTGCCCATTACGCCCTTTCCGAAGGCAGCGCGCTCGACAAGGCGTTCGAGTTGGCCGAGCGGATTGCGGGAAATTCCCCCACCATCAACCAGTTCATCATCCACGCCATCTCCCGCATTTCCTCCATGCCGCCCGAAGCCGGGCTCTATGCGGAAAGCCTTGCCGCGGCGCTGAGCCAGACCGGGCCGGATGCGGAAGAGGGCCTCAATGCGTTTCTCCAGAAACGCAAGCCGGTGTTCCGATAAGCGCGGTGCGCCGCAATTAAATAACGGCCCGCCCCTTGCATTTATGATGCAGTCAAAATATATCTTACTCCCAATTGAACAGGAGTTTGAGAATGCGGGAGCATGATTTTGGCAGGCGCGGTTTTGGTCCCGGCGGTCCCTTTCCCCACCATCGGGGTGGCGGGCGCCGCGGTCGGGTCTTTGATTCCGCCGAGCTGCAATTGGTGGTGCTCGACCTGATCACCGAACAGTCGCGGCATGGCTATGAGTTGATCCGTGAGATCGAAGCGTTGTCGGGCGGGCTCTATGCCCCGAGCCCCGGCATGATCTATCCGACGCTGTCTTTGCTGCTCGAAATGGGTCTGGTTGAAGAAACCAGCACCGATGGTGCTCGCAAGAGCTTTGCGATCACCGATGCGGGCCGGGCTCATCTTGCCGAAAACGAAAAGCCGCTTGCCGCCGCACGATCGCGACTCGAAGCGCTGGCCGAAGCCAAGGACCGCGCCGATCCCGCGCCACTACGGCGGGCCATGGGCAATCTGCGCGAAGTCCTGATCATCGCGTCGCGCAAGCCGGGGTTCGATGAGAAAAAGATTCTCGAGAGCGCGCGCCTGATCGATGAATTGGCGGGAACGATCGAGCGGCTGTAGGCCGTAATCGCAGACCGCGCCGCCGTCCGGGTTACCCCGCCCGCGCCCAGGGTTCGAGCACCTCGCGGGCGGCGGTGCGGCCCTTGTCGGTGAGGAGCAGGGTATCGCCGGCTCTGGTGACGAGGCCGTCGGCGAGGGATTTGGCGAGGATGGCGTCCGATTTCGCCCGGCTCCAGTGAAGGTGCTCGCGCAGGGCGGCGGTGACGTTTTCCTCTTTGGCCTGAGGGTCGTCCTCGTGGTTGAACAGATGGACGGCCAGGGTGCGGGCCGCGTTTTCGGCAACCCGTGCCCGGCGGCGGGCATCCCGGGCAATCAAGCCGTAACGGGGGCCGAAGGCGAGGGCCGCGACAAAACACGCGCCGGTCATCATCGCCATCATGCCGCCGATCGAAACGTTGAACCACACCGCCAGCCAGTAGCCGGCAATCGAAGAGACAATGGCGACGGCGGCGCCATAAACCAGCATCAGCGAAAGACGGTCGGTCAAAAGATAGGCGGCCGAAGGCGGGACGATGACGAAGGCGATGAACAGGATTGCGCCCACGGAATCGAACGCGGCAACCGCGGTTCCCGAGAGCAGCGCCAAAAGCGCGTAGGACAGCAGCACTGGAGAGAACCCCAGCGCCCTGGCCAGCGCCGCATCGAAGGTTGCCAGCTTTAGTTCCTTGAACAGCCCCACAACGAAGGCAAGGTTGAGACAGGCCATGACGCCCATC
>NZ_CAXAXY010000157.1:0-3428 GCF_963972885.1 uncultured Pelagibacterium sp.
CGTTTGAGCCGACCCCGTCCGCGCCTCAGCCCAGCGTCTCCGATGCTACCCGTGCCAATTTCATCGAAGCCGCACGCCGCTCGGCCCGCCAACCGGCGCTTGACCAGGGTGACGAACCAAAATCGCTGATAGGACGGGCGCTGGCCAGGTTCCAGCGCGATGAGGCCAACACTGACGCGCCCCACCCAACGCATGATCCTCGCGTGGACGCTGAGCCCGAGCCTGCCGCTGCTACACGGCGCGAGGACGATGAAGCCGACGATGCCGAGACCATGGCCCCGGGCTTTTTTGCCCGGAACCGGCGCTCCCTCTTGCTTGGTACGGCGCTGGTTGCCGTCATCGCCCTGGCTGTACCGCTGGTCGTGGGTCGCATGGCACCGTCACAACAGACCGCACCGAGCGCAGACGATGCTCAAGTCGTGACGCCGGCGGAAACAGCCGATGATGCCGAGCCCGCTGCAGAGGTGAGCGCGACCCAGGCCGACACCACCACGGCCGAGCCCGACCTTGCCATGATGCGTGTAATGGCGGAGACCCAAGCCAATACCGAGACGGAGACGCCGGCAAATGAACTCATGTCAGATGTGCGGGTCATCGAGCAGCAACCTCGGCTCAGCGCTGCCACTGTGGATGCGGACGCATTGACGGCGCTGCCAACAATTGACCCGGTAACCACCGCCGCTGTCGGACCTGCGAATGGTTACGCTGCAGATTCCGACAGCGCGGATCTGCCACCGATCACCGCACCGGCGTCCATTGAGCCGGCTGCACTGCGTGCCGCCGCCGATGGTGGCGATCGCTTCGCCCAGTTCGAGGTGGGCGCCATTCTGACCGAGGGGACGGTGGTCGAGCAGGATTTCGGCCAGGCGGCTGCCTGGTACGAACGCTCCGCGGCCCAAGGGTTCGCACCGGCCCAATACAGGCTCGGCAGTCTTTATGAAGGCGGGCGCGGTGTGGAGCGTGATCTCGACATGGCCCGGCTCTGGTACCAGCGCGCCGCGGAAGCGGGAAACCGCATGTCCATGCACAATCTTGCTTCGCTTTATGCTGGCGGTGAACTCGAAGACCAGGACTTCGCCGCAGCGGCGCATTGGTTCGAGGAAGCTGCCGGGCGCGGACTGACCGACAGCCAGTTCAATCTGGGCATGCTTTACGCCCGCGGCCTTGGGGTGGAGCAGGATTTCGAACAATCCTATATCTGGTTTTCACTCGCGGCCCGTTCGGGCGACGAGGATGCTGCCAACTCGCGCGATGATGTGGCCCGTTCGCTCGAATCCGATGCCATTCAGCGGCTCGACGATACAATCGCGGCCTGGGCTCCGGTCGATATCGACATTGCCGCCAATTTTGCCCCTATTGGCACGTGGGACGAGGCCTTCGACCCCGGTCCGGCCATTACAAACGGTGACGTGATCCTGCGCGTGCAGATGCTTTTGGGTAAACTCGGTTATGATGTGGGCACGCCCGACGGGATCCCCGGTCCCAAGACGAGCGAAGCCGTTGCGGCCTTTGAACGGGCTGCTGGCATGAACGAAAGCGGCGCCATCAATCCACGGCTGCTGGCCGTTCTGGGCAGTCAGCCGGTCTAAGCTTTTATTTAGTCCCGCGTCGTTACACTATCGCCACGGGATGCCTGTATCGGCGCCCTGTGACACCTGCCTATGATTGGGCCCCGGCCGTGCTGATCTATTTGCCCATCGCGGAAATGTCGGTGAACCTGTTTTTCCTTGTGGGGATCGGGGGCGCCATAGGGTTTTTGTCCGGCCTGTTCGGTGTCGGCGGCGGTTTCCTGCTGACGCCTTTGCTGATCTTTTCGGGCGTTCCCGCACCCGTTGCCGTCGCTTCTGTGACCGGGCAGGTGGTGGCGGCCTCGACCTCGGGCGCACTGTCCTACTGGCGGCGCGGCGGCATCGATCTTACGTTGGCCCTGTTTCTTGTCACCGGAGGCGTTTTCGGCGCGGGCGTCGGGGTGTGGATCTTCGATCTGCTGCGCTCGTTCGGCCAGCTCGATCTGGCCATTTCCTTTGGGTATCTGGTCTTTCTTGGCTCGATCGGCTCACTGATGCTGATCGAAGCCGTTCGGTCCCTGATTCGCTCGCGTCGGACCGGACCGCCGCCGCGCCGCATGCCGGGACAACACAATTGGGCCCATGGCCTGCCGCTGCGCTTCCGGTTCAAGCGCTCCAAACTTTACATTTCGGTCATCCCGGTTATCGGCATCGGATTTCTGATCGGTATCGTGGGCTCCCTGCTTGGGATAGGCGGTGGCTTTATCCTCGTGCCCGCGCTGGTCTATCTGCTGCGCATTCCCGGCTCGGTGGTAATCGGTACCTCGCTCCTGCATGTGCTGGCGGTCATGGCCGCGACATGCATCCTGCATGCCTATCAGAGCCAGAGCGTTGATATTCTGCTGGCGTTTTCGCTGATGGTCGGCAGTGTGGCGGGCGCCCAGTTCGGCGCTTCGGCCGGCCAGTATCTTCGCGGTGACCAGTTGCGATTTCTGCTCGCGCTCATCGTGCTCGGGGTCGCTATCCGATTTGCATTGTCGCTTCTTCTCGCACCGGCCGACCCGTTCTCGACATCGGTTCTCGGATTTGGAGAAGGGCTGTGACGGCCGTGCGCGTCTTTTTGGCGCTGCTCATTGTGGTGGCCGGGAGCACCGGTGCCCGCGCGCAGGGGCTTGTATTTGCAACGTCGGACCCGACGATATCGATCCACTCCAATTTTGCGGGCGAAACCATAACCCTGTTCGGCAATATCGAGCCGAGCCTGGATGGTACGCCGCCCCAGGGCACGTTCGATGTGATCTTCATCATTCGCGGGCCCGTTGAGGAGCGTGTGGTCCGGCGCAAGTCCCGTCAGTTCGGCATCATGCTCAACGCCGACTATGCAATGTTTTCCGGCCTACCCTCGTTTTATCGCGTGCTATCGAGCCGCCCGCTCGAAGACATTCTCGATCCCGAGGTCATCGCCCAGCGCAGCCTGACGGTCGAAGCCCAGATCGCATCTGCCCTGCAGGAAACGACGGGCAATGTCGCCCTTTTCGAGAATGAACTGGTGCGGCTGATGGGCAATGCCAATCTGTTCAGGACCGATGGGCGCGGGGTGAGCTTTCTGTCTCCAACCTTCTTTTCCACCCGGGTTGTTCTGCCCGCCAACGTTCCCAACGGTATCTTTCTCGCCCAGGCCCTTGTGGTGCAGAATGGCGAAGTGGTTGCCGAGCGCGCGCAGCGCTTTTTTGTTCAGAAGTCGGGTTTCGAGCGTTTTGTGGGCGATACGGCCACCAACCAACCGTTGCTCTACGGGCTGGCAACCGTGGTTCTGGCGCTGGTTACTGGATGGCTGGGTGGCGTGCTGTTCAGGCGCTGAGGCCAGAGCCGTTCAGGATTTGATTGAATCAAATCCTTGGCTCTAAGTCCTTGTTTTGT
>NZ_CAXAXY010000158.1:0-3360 GCF_963972885.1 uncultured Pelagibacterium sp.
GGTCAAAAGCCCGCCACTGGCGAAGGCCAAAAGCAGATGAAGCGGGGCGGGGCGACGGGCGGATAACGGGGTGGATGACATGGCGAATCGTCCGGTGGGCGGTACACTCGCTATAAGCGCATTTGCCCGACCGCCAAAGCCGGCTTTGATAGCCGGTCGCAGATTGCAGGAAACAGCTTTGCTGGTCTGTTGCCAGCCCCACCTGCCGTGCCATACTCGCCGTGAGGAGATTTGCCGTCATGCCACATTCGCACCAGACCGTTGGGGGAGGGCCCAAGAAGGTTCTCTATACGCTCCAGACCGTGGCCCGCATGGGTGTGGGCAAGGCGGCCAAGGCGCTGACCGCCAAGAACACCTGCAAGGCCTGTGCCTATGGCATGGGCGGGCAGATGGGCGGCATGACCAACGAGCTGGGCGAGTTTCCGTCGGTGTGCAACAAGTCGGTGCAGGCCCAATCGACAGATATCCAGCCGGCCATTCCGCACGCCATTTTCACCCACGAGCTTGCCGACCTCAAGGAATTGACCGGCAAGGAGATGGAGCATCTGGGCCGGTTGGGCGACCCGGTTTACAAGCCCGCCAGGTCCGATCACTACACTGTGGTCGATTGGGACTGGGCGCTCGATCACGCCGCCAAGCGGCTGCTGGCCACTGCGGCTGACCGGACGTTCTTTTATTCTTCGGGGCGCTCATCGAACGAGGCGGGGTTCATCTTCCAGCTTCTGGCCCGCGCCTTTGGCACCAACAACGTCAACAACTGTTCCTATTTCTGCCATCAGGCGACCAGCGAGGGGCTGGCCACCACCATCGGCAAGGGTACTGCGACGGTGGAACTGGCCGACCTTACGGGCGCTGACATGATCTTTGTGATCGGGGCCAATCCCTCGTCCAACCACCCGCGCTTCATTCACATGCTCAAGCACTGCCGCGACCGGGGCGGGGAGGTGATCGTCATCAATCCGGCGCGCGAGCCGGGACTGGTCAAATTCGCCGTGCCCAAATCTCCCTCGTCGATGCTCAGGGGCGGCGACGACATCGCGTCCGATTATCTCCAGCCGCGCATCGGGTCCGATATCGCGCTGATGATCGGCATCGCCAAGGCGGTGATCGAGGCCGGGATGGAAGACGCGGACTTTATTGAAAAACATACAGGCAATGTTGCGGCCTATAGAGCACAAGTCCATGCAACATCGTGGGTAAATATCGAAACATCGACGGGCCTCTCGCGGGCCGAAATCGAGCGCGTCGCGCACCGCTATGGACGGGCGAAAAACGTGGTTTTCGCCTGGGGGATGGGGATGACGCACCACGTTCACGGCGTTGAAAACGTTGAATCAATTGCCAATCTCGCCCTGTTGCGCGGCATGATCGGGCGGCCCAATGCGGGGCTGTTGCCCCTGCGCGGGCACTCCAATGTGCAGGGCATCGGCACCATCGGCGTCAAACCGCTGCTGGCCGAGGACGTGATGGCCGAAATGGAGCGCCAGTTTTCGATTTCTCTCAGTCGGTCCAAGGGCCTGGATACCATGGCCTGCCTGCACGCCGCCCATCGCGGCGAGATGGATGCCGCGGTCATCATGGGCGGCAATCTTTATGGTGCATCTCCCGATACCGCATGGGCCGAGAAGGCGCTTAACACAATAGGATTCAAGCTCTTTTTGACCACGACCCTCAATCTGGGGCACGTCCACGGGCACGATGAATCCGAAAGCCTGATCCTGCCGGTGACGGCGCGCGACGAGGAATGGGAGCCCACCACCCAGGAATCGATGTTCAATTTCATACGCTTATCAGACGGCGGGATCGACCGGCTGGCCAATGTGCGCCCCGAAAGCGTCATCCTCACCGACCTCGCCACCCGCATCCTGCCCGACAGCCCCATCGATTTTCAGGCGTTCAAGAAGCACGCCGAGGTGCGGCGCGCGATTTCTGAAATCGTCCCCGGTCTCAAGGACTTGGCCGAGATCGATGTTGCAAAGCGTGAGTTCCACATCGCCAATCGCGTCATGCACGAACCGCGCTTTTCCACGGACGACGGCAGGGGGCATTTTCAGGTGATACCGCTGCCGCAATCCCCGAAAGCGCCAGAGGGTCGCAAGGCGCTGACGCTGGCAACGATCCGCTCGGAAGGCCAGTTCAACACCATCGTTTACGAAGAGACCGACAGCTATCGCAACAAGGCGCCGCGCTGGTCGGTGCTGCTCAACGGTAAGGACATGGAGGAGATGGGCATCGCCGAAGGCGATCTCATCGATCTGGCGTCCGAACAGGGAAAGATGAGCAAGCTCAAGGCGCTCAGTTTCGACATCCCCCGCGGATCGGCGCTGGCCTATTACCCGGAAGCCAATGTTCTGGTCGGGACGGCAATCGATCCGCGCTCGAAAACGCCTGCCTTCAAGTCGGTGCCGGTATGGATAGAGCGATAAATGCGCGCCGTCGGGGCCGGCGATCCGGGCTCCGGCTGTTTGCCCATCTCGCCGATCACAGACGCATAGCCGCCGCCGATCTTGCCCTGTCGCTGATCCTCGCCGCCATTGCCGGTGCGGTCAACGCGGGCGGTTTCATCGCCATCGGACGCTACACCTCGCACATGACGGGATACGTTTCCGAACTGGCCGACACCATTGCCGTGGCCGACTGGCTGGTGGTGGCATCGGGGTTCGGGGCCGTGATGTTTTTTGTTGCCGGAGCCGCCCTTTCCGCAGTTCTCATCAATTGGGCAAGGCGGCACACGCGCTGGAGCCAATATGCGCTGCCCCTGGCACTGGAATCGGTGCTGCTTTTGCTCTTCGGTATTCTGGGTGCCGTCTTTGCCGGCGTTTCCGGCTTTGCGCCGGTCGCTGCGCTGCTGCTGTGTTTCCTGATGGGGCTCCAGAATGCTACCATCACCAAGATTTCCGGGGCGCGGATGCGCACCACCCATGTCACGGGCCTGGTGACCGATATCGGAATTGAGCTGGGCAAGGGGCTCTATCGTAATCGCGATCCCAATATCGCGCGGGAGCGGGACGTGAAGGCCGATCCACGAAAGCTCAAGATCCTGGTCTCCATCGTTGGATGCTTTTTCGCCGGCGGGCTTATCGGCGCTGTGGGATTTGCCGGTTTCGGTTTCGGATTTGCTCTGCCGCTGGCTGCCATTCTTGCCACCTGCGCCGTCCCGAGCTTTGTCGGCCACCATCGGCGTGCGCGCAGGCACGGCTGATTTTGAAACTTATCCCCGCCGATTCAACCTCCCCCATACTGCCCTGACGAACCCGCGCATATGGACGCAAGCGCAACGAACGTTTGGGCGGGGTCGGTCCGGGTTCCTTGCGGGTCGCCGCAGGGAAGGCCCAAAGCGGACGGATGGCCGGGCGAGGA
>NZ_CAXAXY010000159.1:0-3293 GCF_963972885.1 uncultured Pelagibacterium sp.
ACAACGGGAATTTCGTCCGGAGCATAGAGTGAAGCGTTGATTTCGATGAACGGGCCCATGGCACGCGGACTCTTGAAGTGAAGCAGGCGCGCGCACATGCCCTTGCCTGTCCCCGCTCCGCCCGAGATGAAAACGCGCGAACGTGTGCCCGCAGACTTGTCGATCAGGGAGCGCACCTGGGAAATGGCGCCCGACACTCCGACCAGTTCGGTCTCGTCGCCGGTCCGTTCCTTGAGATCGGCGACTTCTATCCTGAGCTTGCTGGCCTCAATGGCGCGTTGGGTGATGAGCAGCAGGCGGTCGATCTTGAAGGGCTTTTCGATGTAATCGTAGGCGCCCCGCCGAATGGCCGAGACGGCGGTTTCGACATTGCCGTGGCCCGAGATCATCACCACCGGAAGATCGGGATGGTCGGTCTGGAGAACATCGAGCAGCTGGAGGCCATCGAGGCGGGACCCCTGCATCCAGATGTCGAGATACACCAGATTGGGGCGCCGTTTGGCGATTTCGTTGAGTGCGCCGTCGGCATCGGACGCCTGTCGCGGCTCATAGCCTTCGTCTTCGAGAATTCCGGCGATCAGTTCGCGGATATCTTCCTCGTCATCAACAATCAGAATGTCACGAGCCATTTACTTTATTGCCATCGCGGATACGCGCGATGTCTCCTCTTGGGTCGTTTTTTCGGTGCTCTGGCCATGGCCCTGAGGTCCGACCGGCTGTTTTTCACTTTTCTGCAGCGGCAAGGTGAAGGCGAAGCAGGCACCGATCCGGCCATTGGCATCGGGTGCTGCATCGCGCAAATCGACACGACCGCCATGCTGTTCGATGATCTTTGCGACAATAGCAAGACCAAGCCCCGTGCCCTTTTCCCGCGTCGTCATATAGGGCTCGAGGAGTTGGTGGCGGTTTTCCTCCGGCCAGCCCTTGCCGTTGTCGCTGACCTCGATAACCGCTTCGTCGCCGCTCACCGACGCCTCGACAATGACTTCGGGGTCCTCAACCGTATCAAGGCCCACGCTTTCAATGGCTTCAACGGCATTCTTGATAAGATTGGTCAGCGCCTGGGAGACCAGCCTCGTATCGAACTGGGCGTATATCGTCTCGTCGGGCAACACCGCCTTAATGTTGATTTCGGGCTGGCGAACGCTTTCGAGAAAAACGGCCTGCCGCACGGTATCGGAAAGGTCGGCCCTGACGATCGTTGCCGAGGGCATGCGGGCGAAGGAGGAAAACTCATCGACCATGCGTCCGATATCGCCGACCTGGCGCACGATGGTCGATATGCATTTGTCGAAAACATCGAAATCGTCGACGAGCTTGTTTGCGTAGCGGCGGCGTAACCGTTCGGCAGAAAGCTGGATCGGGGTCAGCGGGTTCTTGATCTCGTGGGCGATACGGCGGGCCACATCGGCCCAGGCGCTATTGCGCTGTGCCGCCACCAGTTCGGTGATGTCGTCGAGGGTGACCACAAAGCCCTTGGATTCGGTGATGGTGCCTTCACGGGTCAGCCGGACCTGATAGGTACGCCGATCGAACCCGGTGGAAAGCTGCACCTGGTCCTGCACCCTGCCCCGACGGGCCAATTGCGCCCGTTCCATGGTGGGGGCAAGTTCGGGAGCAATTTGCGAGAGTTCCTGATTCATCAGGTCCAGTTCGGTCTGGCCGAGGGCGGCGCAGGCCCGGGAATTGACGAGAGTAATGCGACCGAACGCATCGAGCCCGATAATGCCCGCCGACACGCCTTCCACAACCGCTTCGGTGAACTGCCGGCGCTGATCGTTGGTCCGGCTGGCGGCCACGAGAGCAGCACGCTGATTGCGCAGCTGGGCTGTCATCTTGTTAAAGCGCACTGCAAGGTCGTGCAGGTCGCCGCCCCGTTCGGGAACGGGCAATTGAACGTCGAGATCGCCGCTGGATACGCGGTTCGAGGCGATCATCAGATTTCGGATGGGGTCGATGAGACCGTTGGCCAGAGCAATGCCGATCCACAGTGCGGCGAGCAGGAAAACGAAAGCCACCCCAACATACATCAAGGCAAAAGTGATCTGGAATACCAGTCGGCTGGAATCGTAGAGCCGGTATTCGGTGATATTTTCGTCGGTCAGCCGCACATATTCGAGCACCTCTGGATCGACCGGACGCGCGACAAAGAGGAAAAGATCGTCGTAGCCGCGAAGCTTGACGACAGCGCCGACCAGAGAGCTGGCGGCGCCCGGGGCGATGAGCGTGGGGGCGCCCTCGCCGGCTGCGGCAAGCACGGCGTCGGGAACGCGCGGCGTGGCTCCCGGTATATTGATCTGGGCCCGCATGACAGTTTCGCCCGCCTGATTGACGAGGCTTGTAAACGGTAACGAGCGGGTGTTGGCGAGCGCGGTCAGGATGCGCTGGAAGCGCGGGGCATCGTTTGTGAAACTGTCGCGGGCCGTCTCAAGCTCGCTTGCGACCCAGATCGTATCGTCACGCAGGACCTGCGCATGCTCGAGCATATAGGACCTGGCAACAAGGCGGGAACTCTCCACCATGGAGCGCATGCGCTCGGAGAACCATTGGTCGAGGCCCTGATTGAGCGAGAGTGTGGCGACCACGGCGACGATAAAGGCAGGGCCGGCCGCGACGATGGCGAACATGACGACGATGCGAACCTGAAGCCGCGCACCCTCCTGCTTGCGGATGCGCGTCTGCACCAGCATGACCAGTTCGGTCAGGACCAGCGCGACGACGAGCGTAATCAGGATTGCGTTGGCAATCCATATCCAGGTCCAGACATCGGGCCCTGGCTCGATGTCGGTCGCCCCGCTCATGATGAGGAACGAGCCGGTGGCGACAATGACTGAAATCAGGACAACGACAAAGCCGACCTGTCGCAGCAGGCGGTTGTCGTTGAACAGCGGTGCAGATTTGTCCCCCGAGTGCGATATCTGCCGGTTGCCTGCGCTAACCGCCATGCACACCGCCTCTCCTGCCCCACTTGCCTGGCGGCGCGATGGCTCCGGGGCCGCTATGGAGTGCTGCGCTTGAAAGCATGCAATGGTCGCCCACGCTGACGGTTACAACCGAAGGAAACATTCCGGCTTGGCCGAGTCTGGCCCAACTCGGCCTTTGGTTCAAGATTATTGTTGCCAAAATGTGACAGTGTTTGCCCCGTGCCGGCAAAGGCGGCTTAAAAGGTCCAGTGGACCTTTTAAAGGGGCAAACGCCCGAAGAGCTATGCTCGCAGGGCCGAGCCGGTCTGTCGGCGGCGATTTGCCCTTTGGGACGGTGCTCACCCCAATTGCCGGGAGTGTTTGACGATT
>NZ_CAXAXY010000160.1:0-3185 GCF_963972885.1 uncultured Pelagibacterium sp.
GGTGGGTCAAATCTCGGTGAAAATACCGGGTCAGTTCTCAGTGACAATCAACAATAGCTGACAAGCAGGGACTCCTTGATCGCTTCCTCATCGGTGATACCGGTTGGCTGAACCTGGTAGATGCGTTCTGCTGCACCCGACGTGCTGTCGACGAGGACCGTAAACACTTCGGTTTCGCGCAGGGGCAACATAACCGTAATGGTCAGGGCCAACAGCACGGATACGGCGCAGGAACAGCCCGCAACGATCCATGCGGCGCGCGCTGCCCGGCGCGGACCCATCACCAAATCGATATCGAAATCACTCATGACTATCCCTTCTTCATCTTTCCGGCGAGCTTGACCGCACCGCCCGCATAGCTCCCGGCACGGGCCGCGCTGGACGATCGGTCGGAGACGCCTTGTCCCTGAAGTCCTGCATTGAAGCCCCGTCGCATGTCATCTCCGCCCCGGATCGCGGCACCGGTATTGCGCCACGCGTTCCCGGGCATCCGCACGGCATTTGCACCGATCGAGGCGAGGCCGATGTTCGTGGCGGCAAGCCCTTGCGCGAAAGTTGGCACGAGCAACATCAGGCCAGCGCCGATCATCATCACCACGACGAACGAAATCGCGTCCCCGAGTGTTTCGACGCTGTCGAGGCTATCAGGCGCGACAGCTTCACCCGTCGCTATGGTGAAGCCAGCCATGGCAGCCACGAAAAGCGGCACGAAGGAAAAACCGATGGCGAGTTTGACCCATGCCTCGAACAGTGGCGCCGATTGTTTGAATAATGTGCAAGCCACGACCACAGGTGCGATGGCGATTAATACCGCCAACATGATCTTGGCGGCCGACAGAACGATGATGGTGATCGTCGCCATGGCGGCGGCCACAAGAAACATGACCACGCTGGTCATGGCACCGGCCAGCCAGCCTCCATTCTGGCTGATCGCCTGCCCGACATTCAGGGCTTGGGAGTAGAGATCGTCTATGCCGTCATAAAGGTTTGTGACATCACCACCTGAGAGGGAGTTGAGAATACCTGCACCAAGTTCGGCAGGAGCATTTGTCAGCGCTTCGTACGGAACAGAAAGGTTTGCGTAGATCAAAAACACATTGACCAGCACAATGCGCAGCCCTACCGACACGATTGTGGAAACCGAGAGCGGCACGGCTTGCAGACCCACATTTGCGCCTACAAGAACGACCACCAACGCAGATGCGGTCTGTACAACCGGGCGTACTGCGGCAACCGTATCAGCATACGTGTCAGCTGCCACGCCCGCGACAGTGGCATCTACCAATGCCAGAACCTCAGCGATTATGGCCATCCTTAACTACCACACCGCTCCAATTGGAAGTTCTGATAGCGCTCGTTTACATCTGACCAATCGCTGCGACGGTATTTGCGAAAGACGCTGAAATCGCTGGTAGTTGCATCCTGCGCCGGTTTGCCAATTCGTTCCTGCGTAAACGCATCGAGCGACCCGAGATCATAGATGCAGCCGCAGAAGCCCTGCGACATTGCAAGCTCTCTCAGGTCGGTGCCGAAGCCCCATCGAACCGCTCCACGGAAAATCTCGTTGCCGAAAAACTCAGTGTCCGGATAGCTGAAGGTGCAGGTTTGCGGCTTCGGGAACATCAAGAGCCCTCTTGCCTGTACCTCGCGCATGAGATCGAGGAGGCGTTCTTCCTCCCCATTTTCGGTGGCAGTGACGACCTCCCCGAGCAACGTATCGTCGGGCAGGTCTTGCAAGTCTTCCGCCCAGGCACTGCCTGCCAGGGCGATGAAAACTGCAAGTGCTTTGAGTGATGTATTCAAGGGTCAGTCCTCGGCGCCGGAAAAATCAAAGAAGGAGCGTGTGCGGGCCTGCTCGGCCGCGAAATCAATGCCGTTTTGACCTTGCGCCAAGCCTTGGGCGGCATTCAGGCGCCACATCTGGCCCAGCATGTAATTCGTCTCTGCGGCCATACGCGTGTTGAGATCGATCGATTCCTTGAGCGTTTCCTGTTCGCCAATCGCTTCCACCAGCCCATCGATACGCTCGATGCTCTGGGCGGCTTCCTCATAGGAAATTTGGGCTTGCCCGATAACCATGGCATTGGCAGCCGCCAGATCGGCTATGGCAGCGCCTTGCGGGTTCCCGGCGTCGTTCAGCTCGGTGAGTTTTTCCGAGGTGAACCCCGCACTGGCCATCGTCTCGCGCATGGCATCGGCGGCCCGGCGCTCTCCCATGGTGACGTCGCCATCGAGCAGATCGTCCAGCAGGCTGTCAAAATTCCCGAGCGACAGACTGTCCATGAAACCCGATAGATCGGTGATCTTCTGGGCGCGGGCACGCAGGTCCTCCACATCGTTGTAAAGGGCTGCGATTTCATTCAGGCCGGTAATTGAACCCAGGACGTCATCAAGAAGGCCCTGAATAACAGTGAGGCGCTCGATCTGGGTGCGCAATTCCTCGATTTGCTGAAGCTGGTTTTCCGCATCGCGCAGCGCGGCCTGCAGCTGCTCGATATTCTGCGCGAGGTTCGATCCATCGATCACTGGCACGCCCTGAGCGAAAGCAGGGGGCAGGTGGGCCGCCATGAGCGTGCCCGCGACAAGGATAGCGGCAAGGCGGGTCTCAGCCTTCATCGGAATACCTCCAGAAAGTGGATTGCTCCAGGTGATCGGCGGCCTCGGTCAAACCTTGTGCCGCTTCGACTTTCACGTGGGCCGCGCGCAGACGCAGTGTCAGCGCCATGAGCCGCGCCCGTTCAGCAAGCATATAGGTGGAGCGGTCCAGCGCCTCTTTTGCGTTACGGGGCGGATCTTCACGCAAAAGCGCCGCGATCCTCGTCATGGCCTGATCGATCTGTGTGCCCATGTAGGCGCCATAGCCGACCGAGGCATCCGCCCAGTTGCCCCAGGCGGCCGAGGTGCCATCGAAGCCCGCCAGTGACCCCGTCATTTCGACGCCGGTGATGGTGCCAAGATAGTCGTTGTAATAGCCGTTGATGCGCCGGACGTAGGTCTGGGTTTCCTCGAAAGGAGGCACACCACCATACTCGAGAACACGGCCAGGACCTGCATTATAGGCCGCCAGAGCGTGATCGATCCGACCGAAGCGGTTCAGTTGCGTGAGAATGTAGCGTGCGCCACCGTCCAGGTTTTCCCAAGGATCATACGGGTTCACACCGAGATCCGATGCTGTGCCCGGCATC
>NZ_CAXAXY010000161.1:0-3182 GCF_963972885.1 uncultured Pelagibacterium sp.
GGTGCTGTTGATCGCGCCGACCGGGGCAGGCAAGACACTGGCCGGTTTTCTGCCGTCCCTGGAGGATCTGATCGAAAATCCCATGGAGGGGCTGCACACCCTTTACATCTCGCCGCTCAAGGCGTTGGCCGTCGATGTGGCGCGCAACCTGGGCGACCCGGTGCGCGAGATGGGACTGAAGATCAAGGTCGAAACCCGCACGGGCGATACCCCCGCCTCACGCCGCCAGCGCCAGCGTTTCGATCCACCACACATCCTGATGACGACGCCCGAGCAGTTGGCGCTGCTCTTGAGCCATCCCGACAGCGTCAGGCTGTTCGGAAGCCTGCGGCGCATCGTGCTCGATGAACTGCACGCGCTGGTCACTTCCAAACGCGGCGACCTGCTCAGCCTTGGTGTGGCCCGTCTGGCCAGATTGTCACCGGATGTAAAAATCACCGCACTGTCCGCGACCGTAGCCCAGCCCGAAATCCTGCGCGATTGGGTTGCCGCACCCGTCGCACCAAATCCGGCGGTGCTGATCAACGCACCCGGTGGTGCCCCGCCGCAGCTTTCGATCCTCGCCAGCGAGGAAAGGCTGCCCTGGGCCGGCCATTCCGCCGCCTATGCGGTGCCAGACCTTTACGCAACGATCAAGCACCACGGCACCACGCTTCTTTTCGTCAACACCCGGTCTCAGGCCGAAATGCTGTTCCAGAACCTGTGGGCCATCAATGACGAGGCTTTGCCCATCGCGCTCCATCACGGTTCACTCTCGGTCGAGCAGCGCCGCAAGGTCGAAAGCGCCATGGTCTCGGGCATGCTGCGCGCCGTGGTCTGTACCTCCACCCTCGATCTGGGCATTGACTGGGGTGATGTCGATCTGGTCGTGCAGGTCGGCGCACCAAAGGGCGCCTCGCGTATGCTCCAGAGAATCGGGCGCGCCAACCATCGGCTCGACGAGCCCTCCAAGGCCATGTTCGTTCCCGCCAACCGCTTCGAGGTGCTCGAATGCGAGGCAGCGCTTGAGGCGGTGGCCGAGGGCGCCCAGGACAGCGAAACGCCTCTCCCCGGTGGGTTGGATGTTCTCGCCCAGCATATTCTGGGCCTGGCGTGTGCCGATCCGCTCGATGAGGACCAGACCTTCGCCGAGATCACCTCGGCATGGCCCTACAAGGATCTGACGCGTGAAAAATTCCATCGGGTGCTCGATTTCGTCTCGACCGGCGGATACGCGCTCAGGGCCTATGAGCGTTTTGCGAAACTCCGCAAGACCGCCGACGGTCTCTGGCGCATCGCCAACCCGCAAATCGCTCAGCAATATCGGCTCAACGTGGGCACCATCGTTGAAGAACCCATGCTCAAGGTGCGGCTGGTCCGGGCGCGCGGCGTGCGCAAGGGCGCAACCACCGGTCCGATCGGCCGCGGAGGCAGGGTGCTGGGCGAGATCGAGGAATATTTCATAGACCAGTTGGTGCGTGGCGATACCTTCATGTTCGGCGGCGAGATCATCGCGTTTGAAGGTGTGGTGGAAACCGAAGCCTATGTATCGCGCTCGTTTTCCGATAACCCCAAGATCCCCTCCTACATGGGCGGGCGCTTCCCTCTGTCGACGTTTCTTGCCGACAAGGTGCGCAAGATCCTCGCCGATCCCGAAGGCTGGCGCGTCTTGCCCGATCAGGTGCGCGAATGGCTCGACCTGCAGAACTATGCTTCGGTGCTGCCCGACAGTGACAGCCTGCTGGTCGAAACATTCCCCCGTGCCGACAAGCACTACATGGTCTGCTACCCCTTCGAGGGACGCTTGGCCCACCAGACCTTGGGGATGCTGCTGACCCGTCGGCTCGAGCGGGCTCGCGCCCAACCTCTGGGCTTCGTTGCCTCCGATTACGCCATCGCCATCTGGTGCGCCTCGGACCTCGGGGCATTGATTGCCTCGGATCGGCTCTCTCTCGATCAACTGTTCGACGAGGACATGCTGGGAGACGATCTGGAAGCCTGGCTCGATGAATCCGCGCTCATGAAGCGCACCTTCCGAAATTGCGCCATCATTTCCGGGCTTATCGAGCGTCGGCATCCAGGTAAAGAAAAGTCGGGGCGACAGATCACGGTGAGTTCGGACATCATCTATGACGTGCTCTATCAGCACGAGCCCGATCATATTCTGATCGAAGCCACTCGGCGCGATGCGGCGCGGGGGCTGCTCGATATCGAACGGCTCGGGCTCGCCCTAAAGCGCATCCGCCGCCATATCCGACACAAGCGACTGGACCGAATCTCGCCTCTTGCGGTACCTATATTGCTCGACATCGGCAAGGAACCCATCTTCGGCGAAGCGCGCGAAGCGGTTCTGCGCGAGGCCGCCGAGGATCTGATCGCAGAGGCGATCGGCACGGATATTCCGACGCACCGGGGATAACAATTGGCTCAGGCTCAGCCCGCTGGCAGCATCGAGACACACGGGATGATCCGGTTTGCGGGCGAAAGCTTTGCTCCGCTGCCCTCGGGTGCGCTGTATTGGCCGGATGCCCAAGCCCTGCTTGTCGCCGATCTTCACCTCGAAAAACTCTCGAGCTACGCGCGCTCGGGGCAGTTGCTCCCGCCCTATGATACCGCGATGACCCTCAAGCGGCTCGAACGCGATATTGTGGTCACAGGCGCAAAGCGCGTCTTTGCCCTGGGAGACAGCTTCCACCGGGATGAAGGCACCACGACGCTGCTGCTCGCCGACCGCGAGCGGTTATGCCGGCTGGTCGATAAACTCGATTGGGTCTGGATCGCGGGCAATCATGACCCGGCGCCGCACGCGCTCGGAGGATCCTGCTGCGTGGAACTCGCCGTTTCGGGCTGCTCACTGCGTCATGAGCCTCGAGCTGGCATTTCCGGATTGATCGCCGGCCATCTTCATCCGGCTGCCAGGGTCGCCATGAACGGAAGGTCCTCGCGGCGACCCTGCTTTGTCTGGGATGGGGATTTGATGATCCTTCCGGCCTATGGAGCCTCCACGGGCAGCCTCAATGTTCTCTCACCGGCTTTTGCCGGGCTGCTCGACCGGTCGAAAATGCAGGTGATGATGCTCGGGCGCGACCGGGTCTACCCGGTCAGTCATCAGCGCCTGGTTTCCGGTTAAAGCGTGTTCAGCAAAAGTGGAAACGGATTTCCGGTTCGGACACGCGACAAAACAAGGACTTAGAGCCAAGGAT
>NZ_CAXAXY010000162.1:0-3160 GCF_963972885.1 uncultured Pelagibacterium sp.
TCACACCTTCGACGACGTCATCGATATAGGTGAAATCGCGCGTGTGATTGCCGTGATTGAACACATCAATCGGCTCGCCCGCGAGGATGGCGCGCGTGAACTTGAACAGCGCCATATCGGGTCGCCCCCAGGGGCCATAAACGGTAAAAAAGCGCAGGCCCGTAGTCGGCAGTGCAAACAGATGCGAGTAAGAATGGGCCATCAACTCGTTCGCGCGCTTGGTTGCGGCATAGAACTGGAGGGGATGATCGGCGCCATCATGTTCGACGCAACGTAGGAGCGGGGATCCTCGAGGCTATAACGGACGCCGGCCTGGGCGGCGAGATGGATCACCCGGTCGAACCCCTCGTCTCCAAAGGCTTTATCGACCGCCCCATGATCGGCAAGATCGGCGCGGATGAATTTGAAATCGGCCCCCTGGGTGGCGCCCAGCTCGTAAAGCTGGCCGAGGCGGGCCTCTTTCAGCGCGGGATCGTAATAGTCGTTGACGATGTCGAAGCCGACGACGCTGTCGCCGCGCTCGATCAGGCGGCGGGCGACATGATAGCCGATAAAGCCGGCACTGCCGGTGACGAGGATTTTCACGACACGTTCTCGACGGCGTGCAACTGCGGATGGGCCGGGGCGCGCCCCACGCTGAAATAGGTCCAGCCGTCGCGGCTGAGCCTGTCGGGCGCAAAGATGTTGCGGCCATCGAAAATCAGTTTGGAGGCCATTCGCTCGGCCATCTCATCGAAATCGGGGGCCCGGAACTGTTGCCATTCGGTGCAGATGGCCAAGGCATCGGCGCCCTTGAGGGCCCCGTATTTGTCCCCGGCCAGGATCAGATCGTCACGCGCGCCATAGATGCGCGCGGTCTCGTCCATGGCCACGGGATCATAGGCCACAACCGTGGCGCCCGCAGACCAGAGCGCTTCGATCAGAACGCGGGAGGGCGCTTCGCGCATGTCGTCGGTATTGGGCTTGAACGCCAACCCCCAAACCGCCACCCGCTTGCCCTTGAGGCCATCGGCGCCGCCGAAATGGCTGGCCATCTTCTCAAACAGTCTGGTCTTCTGACGGTTGTTCACAGCCTCGACGGCGGCGATCAGCGGAGCGTCATAGCCGATATCGCCCGCCGTGCGGCCCAATGCCTGCACATCCTTGGGAAAGCACGAGCCGCCATAGCCGAGCCCGGGATAGATGAAGTGATACCCGATGCGCGGATCGGCCCCGATGCCCCGGCGCACCTCTTCGATATCGGCCCCCAGCCGTTCGGCGAGATTGGCGATCTCGTTGATGAAGCTGATCTTGGTGGCCAGCATGGCGTTGGCTGCATATTTGGTCAGCTCCGCCGAGCGGACATCCATATAGATCGTGCGATCATGATTACGGTTGAAGGGCTCATAGAGCTCCTTCATCACGTCACGCGCGTAGTCCGTGGCCGTTCCCACGATAATGCGGTCGGGCTTGAGAAAATCGTTGACCGCAGCGCCTTCCTTCAAGAATTCGGGATTGGAGACCACGTCGAATTCCAGCGCCGAATTGCGATCCGCCAGAACCTGCGCCAGCCTGATGCGCACCTTGTCGCTCGTTCCGACCGGAACGGTGGACTTGACCACCACGATCTTGCGCCTGTCCATGGCCCTGCCTATGGATTCGGCGACAGCCAGGACATATTGCAGATCGGCGGCACCGCTTTCGTCCGGCGGTGTGCCCACGGCAACGATTTGAACATGGCCATGAGACACGGCCCGTTCGATATCGGTGGTGAATTCGAGCGTACCGGCCCTGACATTTCGGGCTACGACCTCGTCGAGCCCCGGTTCATGGATCGGAATTTCCCCGCCATTGAGCCGCGCGATCTTGTCGGCGTTTACGTCAACGCAGACCACCTGATGGCCGACATCGGCCAGACACGCGCCGGTGACAAGGCCGACATAGCCGGTGCCAAAGATGGTGAGCCGCATGACGTTTCCTTTCAGTGCCGCGCCACGTTTATGTCATTGATCCAGACGAGGCAATCGCAAGGCCGCTTCGACAACTACAGGCAATACAGATCGCGGCGGGGCGGTCTTTTTCGCGCTACCGGTTCCTGCGCAGCAACATTGCATTTTTGATGCGCTCGAGCTTGAGCTGATTGTCTTGCTCGCTTGCCGCATGCCTGAGCCCGGCCCGCACGAAAACAAGGATCAATAGGACAAAGCCTGACCCGAGAACCGCAAGTATGGATATGAGCACGGGTGAGCGGCCCTGGGCGCGAGGCGCACTCGGCGCATCAACGACAATGTCATCTCCGGTGACGGCCAGAGCTTCGCGCAACGCTGCCAGCTCAAACTCGTCTGCGGAGCGTCCCGAAAGCATCTGGTCCAGCGCTATGGCAGATGAGGCATAGATGTCCGCATCGGCAGGCATTTGGGCAGGGTCGGAAAGAATTTCCGTGAGCTGTTCTATCGCCGAGTCGCGAATGGCAAGTGTGCCCTCGAGACGATCAGCCCGGCCAGAAAGTTCAAGTTTGGGATCAGCCAACTGGCCGTCTTGAACGGCAGCCTGCAGGCTTTGGACCAAGCGATCGAGCGCCTCAGCATCTACCCGGTTGGTCTGGATCAAGGTAAGCCGGCTCTGGACGAGGTTAGGAATTTGCACTGTCGCGCTGCCTCCCGCACCCAGCACAGGCGAAGGGCCCGCGCGGTCGGAGACCGGTTCAACTGCAAGGCCCACCATATCGGGCTCGGAGAGGCCAAATTGGGGCGCAAGAGATCCGCCTTGCACCCCGGCTTCCACAAATTCCACGATTGCGGCAGGCGGTAGCGCCACCACCGCTTCCGAGCTGTAGGTTTGCGGCTGACTTGCCAGGAACCAATACGTCAGAGCGCCGATGACGAGCGGTGCGATCACCAGCAACAGCCAGTTCTCGGCCACGACGATCAGGAGATCGAGAAGACTGATTTCGTCGTCATCAGGCTTTGTCATTTGAACCCGTTTTCACCCTTTTTGCCACGCGCTCTAAGCGTACGACCCGACATTGAAGATAAACGCGGCAGGCCGGACGGTTTCTGCTGCTCGAAAGTGCCGGGCGAGCCGGCTGGCCACCTCTCGCACATCGCCAAACGATGCGCAATAAAATGCCTTTACCCGATCTCGATCGCACACCAATGGCGATAGCCCGTTCCCGGTTCAA
>NZ_CAXAXY010000163.1:0-3092 GCF_963972885.1 uncultured Pelagibacterium sp.
AGAAGCGCCGCTGCGTGCTGGGGCGCGAAACGGCGCTGCAGAAGTGCGAATGGCGTGCGGACGGGTGGCTGTATCTGGTGGGCGGCACGAATCTGCCGGCCTCCGAAGTGAACGTGCCGGGGACCTACGATCAGGCCGGGTTCGATACCGAGCGACGCTATGGGTTCGATGGCGAATTGCACATCGATTTTCAATGGCTGCGGACGCCGGAGCCGGAACGGATTTTCAGGCTCGAGGGCGGAAAGCTCATCCTGAACGGGCGGGAATCGATTGGCTCTTGGTTCGAACAGGCGCTGGTGGCACGGCGACAGACCCATTTCGATTTCGAGGCGGAGACCGAAGTGACCTTCGAGCCGCGCGACGAGCGGGAAATGGCCGGGCTCACCGGGTATTATGGGCGGTACAATTTCCATTACCTGCACCTGACCGCCGATCCGGACGGACAGCGCGAGCTCAATATCTTTTCCTCGGTGGTGAGCCACCCGGACGGGAAGCTGACCTATTGGATCGATCCGGTGCCGGTTGGGGTCGGTCCGGTGCGCATGAAGATGCGGGTGGAGAACTCGGTGCTGCAGTATTTCTATGCGCAGGGGTCGGACGACTGGCAGAAAATCGGGCCCGAACTCGACGCCTCGATCCTGTCGGACGAATGCGGCGGCCATGCCGAGCATGGCAGCTTTACCGGCGCGTTCGTTGGGATGGCGGCGCAAGATCTCAATGGGACGTCGCGCGAAGCGGGCTTTTCCCATTTCGTCTATCGGCCGCTGTAAGGCACAGACGGGCGCCGGCGGTTTCACGTGAATCCGTCGGCGCCGCTATAGATCAGGCGGTCTTGAGTTCGACTTCGATATTGCCGCGCGTTGCGTGGGAATAGGGGCACACGATGTGGGCCCGATCCATCACGTCCTTGAGCGTTTCAGCATCGAGGCCAGGGGCCGAAGCGGTGAGGATGACCTTGAGGCCAAAGCCCTCTCCATCGTCGCGCTTACCGAACCCGACCTGAGCATTGACAGTGGCTTCGGGCGGTAGCTTGACCTTGGCCTGGCCGGCGGCAAAGCGCATGGCGCCGAGAAAACAGGCCGAATAGCCGGTTGCAAAAAGCTGTTCGGGGTTGGTGCCATCGCCACCCGACCCCCCCATTTCCTTGGGCGTCGAGAGTTTCACATCGACTTTTCCATCGTCGGTTTTCGAGTGACCGTCTTCGCGGCCACCGCCGCTGGCCGTGGCGTGGGCGGTATAGAGGATTTCCATGATGCACTCCCATGAGTGGTGATTGTTTGGACTGGAGGGTGAATGCGTTCGGCCCGGTCGGGTTCGCCATTCATTGAAGTCGCAACCTTATGCGCAATTTATATTGTGCGCAATATAATTTTGTGCGATATTTCTGTCATGAACGAGATCGATACGCCCATCCTCGCCCCCGAACAGCAGCTTTGCTTTGCGGTTTATGCCGCGGGACAGGCCTTTGCGCGGCTTTACCGGCCGCTGCTCGAGCCGCTGGGGCTGACCTATCCTCAATACCTGGCCATGCTGGTTCTGTGGGAGGGTGAGCCCATCTCGGTAACGGGAATCGGGCAAAGACTGGGACTGGATACGGGCACGTTGACCCCGCTGCTCAAACGGCTGGAAAACGCGGGGCTGGTAAGGCGAACGCGCAGCACCACCGATGAACGTCGGGTCGTCGTGAGCCTGACCGACAGCGGGCGGGCGCTCAAGGCGCGGGCGCAGGCGATTCCCGAGGCGGTGGCGTGCGCCAGCGGGCGGGATTTGCCGGACGTTATCAAGCTTCGCGACGAGATCAATGCGCTGAGCAAGGCACTCGATGCGTCGCGTACCTGCGGATAGGGCAGCAACAGCGCTCAGCCGCCCCGGCCCTCGCCGCGGGCCCTGGCGTTCGTCGCTCGAAAGATCCACTCGATCTTTTCGTCCGGCATGGCCGAACCGCTCCTAACCCATATAGAGATTTTCCATGCGCTTTGTGTCGTCGGTGGCAAAGCGGTGATCGGCTTGCGGGTGGGCGCGCTGGCCACATTCCTGACGCGGGCAGATGCGGCACCCCACCCCGATGGGTACGGCGCCGGGGGGCGCTGAAAGGTCGATGCCATCGGCATAGATCATGGCCGAGGCCTGCGAGACATGACAGCCGAGCCCGATGGCGATGTGGCGGCGCGGGGCGTTGTAGGAATAGCCGCCCTTGGCGATGGCCTTTGCTATGCAGAAATAACGCTGACCGTCGGGCATCTGGCTCAGTTGAATATTGATCTGGCCGGGGTTGAGGAAGGCCGCATAGATGTTCCAGCGCGGGCAGGCGCCCGAATGGCGCGGAATGTGGATGCCCGAGAGCGAAAAGCGCTTGGAGATGTTGCCGGCGATGTCGGTGCGGACAAGATGGAGCGGTATGCCGCTCATCGACGGGCGCTGCAGGGTGGTCATGCGGTGGCAGACCTGCTCGAAACTGGCGCGGAAGCGGCGGGCCAGCCGTTCGATATCGTAACGGGTGTCGCGGCAGGCTCGAAAAAACGCTTCGTAGGGCATGATGAGCGCCGCGGCGGCATAGGATCCCAAAACGTTGCGAGCCAGACCCACACTGTCGGGCTGGGGCAGGGTGCTGTTATCGATCAGCTCGCGGATTTCCCCATCGGCGATCAATAGCGCGACATGCTGGGCGAGGGCGAACAGCGCGGACTCGGGCTCGAGCGTGTCGGCGAAAGCCAGCACGCGGCCGTTGTCCTCGAGGCGGCGCACCACGCCGTTGGGCAGAGAGGCCAAGCGCGCCTCGATGCCGAAGACGTTGAAGAGGTAAGCCTTGAGCCCCGCCTCAAAACTGTCGGAGGTGTTGTCGATGTCGTGACGCACGCGTTCGGCGGCGGCCTCGAGCGTTGGAAAGTAGTTGGCGTTTTCCTGCAGGAAATCGGAGACCGCCTCGGTGACCACATTGTGGCCCGGGGCGAGATTTTCGCCCGCCGCGTCGCTGGCTTTGGGAGCCTGAAGGTGCCGCAGCTGGTCGAAGAGTTTGAGAACGGCGCGGCCAACGGCAGGATGATGGGTGGCCAGATCGCGGATGTCGGTGTTGGTGAGGTCGGAATCGGCGA
>NZ_CAXAXY010000164.1:0-2839 GCF_963972885.1 uncultured Pelagibacterium sp.
AAATCGAAGCCTTCGCCCATCTGGTCGGCGAAAACCCGCGCGCCTATTTCCGGCTGGGCTATGGCTTTTCCCGCCAGCGGAACGGCGCGCTCAACATGCACGCCGCGCTCTCGATCCCCGCAATGGTTGGCGCCTGGAAATATCGCGGCGGCGGCGCCTTCCATTCCAATTCGGGCACCTGGGCGCTCGATAAATCCCAGATCACCGGCGCATCGCTCAAGAAATCCCGCGTCCGCGAACTCGACATGTGCCGCATCGGCCCCATCCTCACCGGCGATCCCCAGGCGCTCGAAGGCGGCGGCCCGGTCAAGGCGCTCCTGATCCAGAACACCAACCCCATGGTCGTCACCCCCGATCATTCTCTCACCCGTGAGGGGTTTTCGCGCGAGGATTTGTTCACCGTGGTCCACGAGCAGTTCATGACCGAAACCGCCCAGATGGCCGATATCGTTCTGCCCGCCACCATGTTTGTCGAACACAACGACTATTACACCCGCGGCGGCCACACCCGCGTCCTCTACGGCCCAAAGATCGTCGACGCCCCCGGCGAAGCGAAACCCAATCATTTCGTCATCAACGAAATCGCCAAACGGGTAGGGGCGCCCGAAGCCGTCACTGAAAAGACCGACCGCGAGATGGTCGCCGAAACCTTTTCCCGCTCCGGCTATGGCGATCTCGACGAAATCGAAGCCGCCTCCGGCTTCGTCGACCGCGCGCTGCCCGACGACAAATCGCGCTACGCCGCTGGCTTTGCCTGGCCCGATGGCAAGTTCCGCTTCAAGCCCGATTGGGAGGCCACCCGCATCAAGCGCGGCGTCAACTGGGTCTGCGATCCCGCAGAAATGCCCGCCATGGTCGATTTTCTCGATTGGAACGAGCCGACCTCCGAAACGGTCCCGTTCCGCCTGACCACGTCTCCGGCCCGCACCTTCCTCAATTCCACCTTTGGCGAAACCCCCGGCAGCCAGAAGCGCGAAGGAACCCCGTCCTTGCTCATGCACCCCGACGATGCTGCCCGTCTGGCGCTCCAAGACGGCGCCCCCGTCACCATCGGCAATCATCGCGGTTCGGTCGAGCTGACCCTGCGCCTGTTCGACGGTCTGCGCACCGGTGTCGTCGTGGCCGAGGGCCTCCACCCCCACAAGGCGCACAGGAAGGGCAGGGGCATCAACACCCTGATCGGCTCCGATCCGGTAAAACCCTTTGGCGGTGCCGCCTTCCACGATGCCGCCGTCTGGGTCCGGGCGTCCGCCGCATGACCTCCATCGCCCCCGCATCCCGCCCGCGCATCGCCGCCATCGACGTCGCGCGCGGCCTCGCCATCGTCGCGATGATAATCTACCATTTCTCTTGGGATCTGGCCTTTCTGGGGTTCGTCAATTTCGACCCCACCCAGTCGCTCCCCTGGGTGGTCTTTCAGAAATCCATCGTCGGCACCTTCATCTTTCTGACCGGCGTATCCCTCGTCCTCGGCCATGGCGAAACAATCCGCTGGCGCCCCTTCTGGCGCCGCTTCGCCATCATCCTCGGCGCCGCGCTCCTCATCTCTGCGGGCACTTACGCCTTCAATCCATCCACCTTCGTTTATTTCGGCGTTCTGCACGCCATAGCCCTGTTTTCCCTTTTGGGCCTGGCCTTCCTCAAAGCGCCGCTGGTCCTGATCCTCGCGCTGGCCATTGTCCTCATCGGCCTGCAGCTCTTCATCCAGAGCCCGCTGTTCGGCGAAAAGCTCTGGTCCTGGATCGGCCTCTGGGACGCACCACCCCCCAGCGAAGATCTGGTCCCCATCTTCCCCTGGTTCGGCGTCGCCCTCCTCGGCATCGCCGCCACCCGCTGGGCCATAAATAGCGACCTGACGGACCGCCTCGCCCAATTCAAGGGCACCTCATCGCCCTCCCGCGCCCTGTCCAAACTCGGCCGCTGGAGCCTCGTCATCTACGTCCTGCACCAGCCCATCCTCATCGGCATCCTCATGGGCATCGCCTCCCTCACCGGCATCAGCGAAACCCGCCGCGCCGAAAACTTCCTTTCAAGCTGCCAAACCAGCTGCGCCCAATCCGCCCCCGACGCCGCCTACTGCACGGCCTACTGTTCCTGCACCCTGGACAGCATCGAAGCCGACAACCTCTGGCCCATGCTAGAAGCCCCCCAGCGCACCCCCGAACAGGACATCGCCCTGAGCGACCTCACCAACCAATGCGCCGCGCAAGTGCTCGATGAAATGCTGCTGGAGCCGGAGGCGGAGTAGGGGCGGGCGAAAGACCCCCGACACCTCACTCTCCCTCTCGTCATCCTCGGGCTTGACCCGGAGCGTAAGCGTAGGGCCGCGGCCACACGCGCAGAAGATATAGGGCGAGCCAGCTTGTCGAGGTTCACGGGATCGTTACGGCAAGGGCACCACCACATCTGCCTAGCATTCGTTTTCCAGAAATTCGGCCGCAAGGTGGTTGATGACGTCAAGTTCAAGAGCGGCCATCACCAGCATATCGCCCCAATAATATGGCAGGCCTTCGTTGACCATCACCTTGCGATAGATATGGGAATGGCCAGGCACGGCGCGATACGAAATCGCTTCCAACGACTTTAAGTCCGCAAAGCCACCGTGCCGGCTGTAGCTATTGCCATCGCCGTCGACCAAAGAAGACACAAACTTGTAGTAGCAGGGCCTGGTTTCCTGAACGATGAACTCGCGATAGCCGGGTGCCGAAGGCGGATCGTTTCTGCTGCGGTAAACCCCATCGCTTACGCGCTCGGTTATCCACACGACGTCACCAATTTCATATCCGCCCGGAATACTGCCGTTGACGATCACTGCAACCTTGTCCAGTTCCGAAAGCTC
>NZ_CAXAXY010000165.1:0-2633 GCF_963972885.1 uncultured Pelagibacterium sp.
GGGATCGAACCGCTGACCTCCTGCATGCCATGCAGGCGCTCTCCCAGCTGAGCTATGGCCCCATCGTTGGGTGGCGCAAAACGCGCCGTCCGGGTGGTTCCTCGGGTGGCCCGAGCGAACGGGCGGAACCTAGTGAGAAGTGTTTTGCGACGCAAGAGCAAAAATTGTCCGGCGTCGCAAATTTTTCATGCAGCCCCTAAAAGCCCTGTCTACCGTGTACGGTGTGCCCGTGAGGTCACATGGACGAGCCTTAGGCGAGGAGTTTTGCCTGACCCGCCTTGCGGGGCAAATCGATCCGGTGGATCGATTTGAAGGCAGAACGCCCAAGCGAGCTATGCTCGCGGGCTGGGGCGATCGTTCGCCGCGCCGTCGCAGGCGCAGCTAAGGGCATAGCGCGGTTTTAACGCGTCATGCCCGAAGCGGTGCGCGCCGTGAGACAGAGAAACCTCTACCGCTCGTCGTCGTCCACATCCACTTCGATGCCGATATCGTCATCGTCGTCATCTTCTTCGAGGAAGGTGTCGTCGTCATCCCCGCCCAGTTCTTCGTCGACTTCGACGTCTTCGACTTCGGGGATATCGTCCTCGTTGTCGTCATCATCGTCGTCGTCGGCATTGGTTTCCGCGTCATTGAGCGAAATGACCTCGGCGCCCGCTTCCTTGGCGGCAACATCGACGTCCGCTTCCTCGACCTCTGCTTCTTCTACAACCTTGTCCGCCTTGCGCTCCTTGGCGCCGAACTTGGCGGCAGACTTTTCCTGAGCGGCTTCGAAAAAGCTCACGGGATAGGATTTGCCGGTATAGGGCGAGACCACCGGGTCCTTGCCCAGATCGTAAAATTTCTTGCCCGTCACCGGGCATGTCCGCTTGGTACCGCGTTCGTCACTGGCCAAGGCAATTCCCCATTCATCTGCTGCTGTAGGGTTGGTATTTCGAGCGCCCCGGAAAAACGCTACCGGGTTTTCATAGAGGGGCGCAACAGGCATAAAGTGCGGGCGCAACACCCTCTCTCAATAAGGGCGGCCACGTTGGGGTTCGGTTAGCGTGAAATTTTCGCTGCTGTCAAACGCAAAATGTTACCGGCGCCGCCGCAATTGGCAGGCAGAAGCGATCATGCTAAGCCCGACCTCGTTTTTACCCTTTCCAGTCCCGGTCCGTTTGCCATGTCCCACGCCCTCCTGCCCCGTCCGCGCGCCAGCCACAATGCCGGTGCCCTTTCCGGGTCAATAAGGGTGCCCGGCGACAAGTCGATTTCCCATCGCGCCATGATGTTCGGCGCCATGGCCTTGGGCCGCACAAATGTCACCGGCCTGCTTGAAGGCGAGGATGTGCTGGCCACCGGCCGCGCCATGCAGGCGCTCGGCGCTAAGGTCGAAAAGATCGGCGAGACCTGGCACATCGACGGGCTCGGCGTCGGCGGCTTTCTCGCCCCCCGGGCCGATCTCGATTTCGGCAATGCCGGCACCGGCGTGCGGCTCACCATGGGCCTTGTCGGCGCCTATCCCTTCGTTACCCGCTTTGTGGGCGATGCCTCGCTTTCGGCCCGGCCCATGGCCCGCGTGCTCGATCCGCTGCGCGCCATTGGCGTTGAAGTCGTCGAACACCACGAAAACCGTCTGCCCATCGCACTCAAGGGCCCCACCGATCCCGTGCCGGTGCATTACCGTGTGCCCATGGCCTCCGCCCAGGTCAAATCCTGCGTGCTTTTGGCCGGCCTTGTCATCCCTGGCACGACCACGGTGATCGAGCCGATCATGACCCGCGATCACACCGAAAAGATGCTCGAAGGCTTCGGCGCCGATATTGCCATCGCAACCGATGCCGATGGCGTGCGCACCATCACCGTTGCCGGCCTGCCCGATCTCAAGGCGCAGGAATTGATCGTCCCCGGCGATCCCTCCTCGGCCGGCTTCCCGCTCGTTGCAGCCCTCATCGTGCCGGGCTCGGAAGTCACCATCGAAAACGTTCTGATGAACCCCACCCGCACCGGCCTGATCGATACGCTCATTGAAATGGGCGGCGACATCGCAATCGAAAACCGCCGCGTCTCGGGCGGCGAGGACATCGCCGATCTGCGGGTGAAACATTCGCGTTTGAAGGGCGTCTCCGTCCCCGCCTCCCGCGCCCCCTCGATGATCGATGAATACCCGGTCCTCGCCGTTGCAGCCTCTTTTGCGCAAGGCGTCACCCACATGGCAGGGCTCGAGGAGTTGCGGGTGAAAGAATCCGACCGCCTCGCCGCCGTCGCCCGCGGGCTCGAGGCCAATGGCGTTGTCTGCGAGGAGGGCCAAGATTTCCTCACCGTCACCGGCAAGGGCGCCGTCCCTGGCGGTGGCACCGTCGCCACCCACCTCGATCATCGCATCGCCATGAGCTTTCTGGTCATGGGCCTGGCCACCGAAAAGCCCGTCACCGTCGATGACGACCGGATGATCGCGACCTCGTTCCCCAGCTTCGAGCCCGATTTCACCCGCCTTGGCGCCGGATTTTCCCAAAGCGAGGACGCCGCATGATTATCGCGGTGGATGGACCGGCGGCCTCGGGCAAGGGCACCATCGCCGCCGCGCTGGGCCGGTACTTCAACCTGCCCCATCTCGATACGGGCCTGCTCTACCGCGCCGTCGGGCTGGCGGT
>NZ_CAXAXY010000166.1:0-2630 GCF_963972885.1 uncultured Pelagibacterium sp.
CAAGCGCGGCTCAACACCCATCGCTGTCCCGGACTTGATCCGGGACCCAGCAGCCATACCCATACTCCGGTACGAAGCGAGGGCGGAGCTAAAGCAGGGCGTGGGATAACAGCACAAACAAAAAGGGCCGCTCCAGAGAGCGGCCCTTTGAACGCTGTGGCATCAGGTGCCCGGCTGGGGCTCGAGCCCGGCATCGGGTTCGCCTTCCTCGCCACGCTTTTTGTGCGGCTTGCCGGCCTTGGGCACACCGGTCGATTTCGGCGTGTTGTCGTTGTCGATATCCCGGACCGGCTGTTTGCCGTCCATAAGGCCGCGCAATTCGTCACCCGTCAGGGTTTCATATTCGAGAAGCGCCTGGGCGACGGTTTCGAACTTGTCGATATTTTCCATGATCATGGTGCGGGCCGCCAACTCGCCGTCTTCGACAAGCTTGCGCACTTCCTCGTCGATCAGCTTGGCGGTTTCATCCGACATGTGCTGGGACTGGGTCACCGAATGGCCAAGAAAGACTTCCTGATCGTTCGACTTGTAGCGCACGCGGCCGAGCCTTTCGCTCATGCCCCATTCCATGACCATCGAGCGGGCCAGATTGGTCGCCATCTGGATATCGCCAGAGGCGCCCGATGTGACCTTTTCGGCACCGAACTTGTAGATCTCGGCTTCGCGGCCGCCGAACAGCATGGCCAGACGCGCCACCGCTTTTTCGCGGGAGAACGAATAGCTGTCCTTTTCGGGCAGGGTCATCACCATGCCCAGCGCACGGCCGCGCGGGATGATGGTGGCCTTGTGGATCGGATCGAGCTTGCCCACCAGCATCAGGTTGATCAGCGCGTGACCGGCCTCGTGATAGGCAGTGAGCTTCTTTTCCTCGTCGGTCATGGCCATGGTGCGGCGCTCGGCGCCCATCATGATCTTGTCCTTGGCATCCTCGAACTCGGCATGGGTCACGAACCGCTTGTTGCGGCGCGCGGCCAAAAGCGCGGCCTCGTTGACGATGTTCATCAGATCCGCGCCCGAAAAGCCGGGCGTTCCGCGGGCCAGAACCTTCAGGTCGACGTCGGGGGCCAAGGGCACCTTGCGGACGTGCACCTTGAGGATGCGTTCGCGACCGGCGACGTCGGGATTGGGAACGACGACCTGACGGTCGAAACGGCCCGGACGCAGCAACGCGGGATCGAGAACGTCGGGACGGTTGGTCGCGGCGATCAGGATGATGCCTTCATTGGCTTCGAACCCGTCCATCTCGACCAGCAACTGGTTGAGCGTCTGTTCGCGTTCGTCGTTACCGCCGCCCAAACCGGCACCACGCTGGCGGCCGACGGCGTCGATTTCGTCGATGAAGATGATGCACGGCGCATTCTTCTTGGCCTGCTCGAACATGTCGCGCACGCGGGACGCGCCGACACCGACGAACATTTCAACGAAGTCCGAACCCGAAATGGTAAAGAACGGGACATTGGCCTCGCCGGCCACCGAACGGGCCAAAAGCGTCTTACCGGTGCCCGGAGGGCCGACAAGCAGCACACCGCGCGGAATGCGCCCGCCCAGCCGCTGGAACTTGCCCGGATCGCGCAGGAACTCGACGATTTCTTCCAGATCCTGCTTGGCTTCCTCGACACCGGCCACGTCCTCGAACGTTACCTTGCCCGACGATTCGGTAAGCATCTTGGCGCGCGACTTGCCAAAGCCCATGGCGCCGCCACGGCCACCGCCCTGCATCTGGCGGATAAAGAAGAACCATACGGCGATCAAAACGATGAACGGCAGCCAGCTCGAGAGCAGGATCGACCAGAAGGGCGACCCTTCCGGCGCGCGGGCCGTGATTTCCACGTTCTGGTTTTCGAGCCGCTCGACGATGTTGGCGCCTTCGGGGATCGTCACCTCAAAGCGGGTGCCCTCGTTGGTGCGGCCCTGAACCGTATCGTTGATGATGGTGACTTCGGCGATACGGCCATTGTCGATGTCATTTACGAACTGGCTATAGGTCCGCTCCACCGTCGAGACGGTGCGGGTCGAGGACTGGAAAACCTGAAACAGCCCCAAGAGCATGAAAAGGATGACCAGCCATATGGCCAAATTCCGAAAATTTCCGTTCATCAATCCTGTCCTGGTCGGGCAGCGCCCTTAAGATTGCAGCAGCCCCGAAAGAGGCCGCGCGGCACACGACGTGCCATAATTGTTGCCGCCGAATGTAAGGCCGTCATTCCGGCGATACAAGGGCAACAGCCCCGTCCGGTGGCCGATTGCCGCAGTTTCCGGCCCAAGAGGTTAACGGGATTTGCTCCACCGAAAAACCCTCTCCAACCTCCATGCTGCCAATGGCGGCGATTTCACCATGCGCGTCGCGGACCAGCGGTGCCGCGCGCAGACCGGCAACCGGACCGGCCAAAGTCCTGCCCGCCAGTGCCCCGAACGCCTCTCTGCCCAACCCGGTGGCCGGCCCGATGGTTCCCGCGATCGCCGCCGTGACGACAAAACGGCCATCCCAGACAAGGCTTTGGCCGGGCGCAAGACTTGCCGTAGGCAATCCGTGCCGTCCGGCCTCACGATGGATCACGATTGTGTTCGCCTCGGCCAGGATGCGTGTGCCCGCCAGCGTTGCCGTAAACCGCGTACTCGCCGCAATGCGC
>NZ_CAXAXY010000167.1:0-2624 GCF_963972885.1 uncultured Pelagibacterium sp.
GTCGAACCGGGCGCGTTCCACGTTCAGGATTTTCCCGCGCAGCGGCAGCACCGCCTGGGTAGCCCGATCGCGCCCCTGCTTGGCAGAACCACCGGCCGAATCGCCCTCGACGATAAAGATCTCCGCCTTGGCCGGATCGCGCTCCTGGCAATCGGCGAGCTTTCCCGGAAGCGAGGAGATTTCCAGCGCCGATTTGCGCCGCGTCAATTCCCGCGCCTTGCGCGCCGCTTCACGCGCCGCCGCGGCCTCGGCCACCTTGGTGGCGATGGCCTTGGCTTCAGCGGGATGTTCCTCGAACCACTGGTTGAGCTTGTCGTTGACCACGTTCTCGACCACCGGCCGCACTTCGGACGAGACAAGCTTGTCCTTGGTCTGGGACGAGAATTTGGGGTCCGGAACCTTGACCGACAGCACGCAGGTCAGCCCCTCGCGGGTATCGTCGCCGGTCAGCGAGACCTTTTCGCGCTTGGTGATCCCGCTCTGCTCGGCATAGCCATTGACCTGCCGCGTCAGCGCGCCGCGCAGCCCCGCAAGGTGCGTGCCGCCGTCGCGCTGGGGAATGTTGTTGGTAAAGCACAACACGTTTTCGTGGTAGCTGTCGTTCCACCACAGCGCCACTTCCACGGTGATCCCGTCCTTTTCCGAAATCAGCGAAATGGGCTTGTCGAGCAGAGCCGATTTGTTCTTGTCGAGATACTGAACGAAGGCCTCGAGCCCGCCCTCATACATCAGGTCGATCTCGACGATCTCGGGATGCCGCTTGTCGCGCAGGATGATGTGGACGCCCGAATTGAGGAAGGCCAGTTCGCGCAACCGGTGCTCGAGCGTCTTGAAGTCGAACTCGACCATGGTGAAGGTCTCGCTCGAGGGCATGAAGGTGATTTCCGTGCCCGAACGGCCCTCATTGGTGCCCGGCTGCTTGTCTTCGACATAGTCGCCGATCCGCTTGAGCGGCCCGTCGGCCACCCCATGGGTGAAGTTCACCTCGTAGATGCCACCGGCCCGGCGGATCTTGAGCTTGAGCCAGACCGAAAGCGCGTTGACCACCGAAATCCCCACCCCGTGCAGACCGCCCGAGACCTTGTAGGAATTCTGGTCGAATTTCCCGCCCGCATGAAGCTGGGTCATGATCACTTCGGCCGCCGAAATCCCCTCTTCCTTGTGGATATCGGTGGGAATGCCGCGCCCGTTGTCGGTCACCGTCACCGAGCCATCGGCATTGAGCGTCACCGAAACCAGATCCGCATGGCCGGCCAGAGCCTCGTCGACCGAATTGTCGACGGCCTCATAGACCATGTGGTGCAGGCCCGTGCCGTCGTCGGTGTCCCCGATATACATGCCCGGCCGTTTCCGGACCGCATCGAGGCCCTTTAGGACCTTGATCGAATCCGCGCCATACTCTGCATCATTGGGGATCGGGGGCGTGTCGCTCATGAAAGAAGAATCAGCCTTGTTGGGAATTGATAACTTGTACCTGATTGGGGGCTTATCCCCAAGCAATTTGGCCCGTTTTTGGCTTTCCAGCACCACAATGTGACGGCTTTTTCAGCCCACGGGCCGCACCACGCCCGAATGCACCGAATACGGCTGCGCGCGCTCGCCCAAAGCGGCGAAAAGCACAGGGTCCGTGCCGGTCATCCAGCACTGGGTTCCCAGCTTCTCGAGCGCATCGAACAGCGCCCCGCGCCGCACCGGATCGAGATGGGCGGCGATCTCGTCGAGCAAAAGGATGGGGGTGATCCCGGTCATTGTCGAAACCAGCCGCGCATGGATCAGAACCAGCCCGATCAAAAGCGCCTTCTGCTCGCCTGTCGAGCACAATCCCGCCGGCATCGCTTTTGGCGCATGGGTCACATCGAGATCGATGCGGTGTGGTCCTAATGTGGTGCGTCCGGCCGCCCGATCAAGCCCCCTGGCCGCCCGCCACAGCCCGCTCAGCGCCGCTTCCAGCCCGCTGGCGGTTTGCGGAATTTCCCCTTCCATCATCGGGGTAATCGCCAGCAGCGCCGCGGGAAAACCCGTATCGGCAACCGACTTCTCCATAAGCGCCTGCAGATGGGCCAGTGAATCGGCGCGCGCGAAATAGATCGCTGTGGCCAATTCGGCCATCTGCGCCTCGATGGCGCTCAGCCAGGCGGCGTCTCCATTGTCCTCGAGCAGCCGGTTGCGCTGGCGCATGGCCTTCTCGAAATCGGAAACGGTGCTCGAATGGCCCGGATGGAGCGCGGTGACCAGCCGGTCTAAAAACCGCCGCCGCTCGCTGGCCGGGCCGGTAAACAACCCGTCCATCGATGGCGTGAGCCACAAGATGCGCACATGCTCGCTCATCTCTTCGACGGCCCGGGCATTGGCGCCGTTGATCCGCACCCGCCGCCCGGAGGCGTCGGCGCTGGCGCCCGTGCCGATATCGACCGGCCCGAACGCCGTCTCGATGCTTGCTGCCACGGCCCACAGCCCGTCCCCGCCGACTGTTCCCAGTGTGTCGAACCCGGCCCGCCGCAACCCGCGCCCCGGCGCCAGCAGCGAAATCGCTTCAATCAGATTGGTCTTGCCCGCCCCGTTCTCGCCCGTCAGCACCACATGGCGATGATCGAGATCGAGCGCCGCGCTGGGATAATTGCGAA
>NZ_CAXAXY010000168.1:0-2623 GCF_963972885.1 uncultured Pelagibacterium sp.
ATCAGTTCGACTGGAGCCACGAAGTTGTGCTGCTCAATGGGGTGACGGTCACGGTCAAGGTCGCTCATGTTCGGCTGTGTCACAGTCGGATGTTTTATGTTCGAGCCTATCCGCGTGAGACCCAGGAGATGGTGCTCGATGCCCATGACCGGGCGTTCGCCTTCTTCAAGGGCGCCTGCACCCGGGGCATCTACGACAACATGAAGACGGCGGTCGAGACGATTTTTGTCGGCAAAGATCGTCTCTACAACCGCCGTTTTCTGCAGATGTGCGGGCATCATCTGGTTGACCCGGTGGCATGCACACCGGCCTCGGGATGGGAGAAGGGTCAGGTCGAGAACCAGGTGGGGCTGGTGCGGGAGCGCTTCTTTACTCCACGTCTGCGCTTCAAGAATTACGACGAACTGAACGCCTGGCTGTTGGACAAGACCATTGCCTTTGCCAGAGCACATCGCCACCCCGAGTTCAGGGACAGCACGGTCTGGGAAGCTTTTGAACTCGAGCGGCCCAGCCTCGTTCCCTTTGTGGGCCCCTTCGATGGCTTCCATGCCGTAACGGCTTCGGTATCGCGCACATGCTTGGTGCGTTTCGACAACAACCGATACTCGGTGGCCGCCCACGCCATCGGCCGACCAGTCGAGATCAGGGCTTATGCTGAGCGGATCGAGCTGCGCCAGGACGGCACCGTGGTCGGCGAGCATCCCCGATCCTTTGGCCGGGACCAGACCATCTACGATCCCTGGCATTACGTTCCGGTCCTGGCGCGCAAACCCGGGGCGCTTCGCAATGGTGCGCCCTTCAAGGATTGGGTTTTGCCCGCGAGCCTTGAGAGGGTTCGGCGCAAGCTGACCACGGCCCAGGATGGCGACCGGCAGATGGTCTCGATCCTTGCAGCGGTGCTCAGCGACGGCTTGCCGGCCGTTGAGGCCGCCTGCGCCGAAGCCGTTCGCGAAGGTGTGTATTCCGCCGATATCGTTCTCAACATTCTGGCCCGCCAACGCGAACCCAAAGCGCCGGTTACCATTCTGACAACCCCACAGGCCCTGAAGCTGCACATCGAGCCGGTGGCTGACTGCTCCCGTTACGACAGCCTGAGGAGGGCCATATGATGGATCGCAGCGAGATCCTTTCAACGATGAATGCGCTCAAGCTCTACGGCATGAAGAATGCCTATGACGAGGTCATTGCTACGGCGATCAAGCGCGAACACCAACCAAACCGGGTGGTCTCGGACCTGCTCACCTCCGAGATCGCGGAGAAGCAGGCCCGCTCGATCAAGTATCAGATGACCATAGCTAAACTGCCTCTGGCCAAGGATATCGATGACTTCGACTTCATCGATACCGGCATCAATGAGACCTTGGTGCACGACCTGGCAGCGGGAAACTTCCTGACCATGCAGCGCAATGTGGTGTTGATCGGCGGCACCGGCACAGGAAAAACCCATCTCTCGATCGCGATTGCGCGAGCCTGCATCCGCAATGGCGCGCGCGGTCGTTTCTTTAACGTCGTGGACCTGGTCAATAAGCTCGAGGCCGAGACACGCGCTGGAAGGCAGGGACGGCTGGCGGAGTATATGGGGCGCAAGGACTTCGTCATTCTCGACGAACTTGGGTATCTCCCCTTCGCGCAGTCAGGCGGCCAACTTCTCTTCCATCTCATCAGCAAGCTTTACGAGATGACATCGGTCATCGTCACCACCAACCTCACCTTCGGCGAGTGGCCGACCGTCTTCGGTGACGCGAAGATGACGACGGCGCTTCTCGATCGGCTCACGCACCACTGCGACATTGTCGAAACCGGCAATGAGAGCTGGAGATTCAAGAACCGAGCCTGAACCCAGGCTCAGTGCCCTGCGGGTCACCCGGCTGCGCAACCCTGACCAGCTACGCCGGTTGACCCGCTCCACAAAGGCGCAAAATGGGGGTCAATATTGGACGCCGATTGGGGGTCAATATTGGATGCTGTTTGACAGACAAGCTGCAAGTCATTGATTTTGTTGCGGAAAAATTGCGCTTATCGCTTGTCATCGCGGCGACAAGCGACAAGTTGCTCCAATTTCGCACGTAACCTTTTGTTTTTGTTATGTTTTTTTCTTGTCGGCGATAAGCTGCCGATAAGTGGCGACAAGTGGTTTCCTGCCGTCTCATGGAGGTGTGCTTATCGTGCCAAACTAGGGTCGCACTAGGCTTCATCAGCGGCCTCGTCATTCATTATCGTCCGCACAACCCATAACGGCTGGGTTACCCCCCGGCCCTTCTGCTCGACGTGCAGATGGACGGTCTGTCCGTCGCGCTCGAGCCTCACGCCTTTACCGAACAGCGCCACCCTGATTTCCCCGGTGATGGTCGGGCGGTGCTTTGTGTTGCAGATGCCGTCTTCTTGCAGCTTCACGGCGGCCGGAGACACAAGGTCGCTGACCTTCATCTCGTCCCGATCGCCCATCAGCGCGTCGACGATTACTGCTATTCTCTGCGCTTTCTCATCGTCGCGGTTTCTGGTTTTGTTGACGGTGGCCAGATCCTTCGCACTGACAACGGTCAGAACGGGCGCATAGTCTCCCATGGCTTCCAGCCGTTCGCGTGGGCTTTCCCCAAACATCGCAGCCGCCTCTGTTGGCGCC
>NZ_CAXAXY010000169.1:0-2602 GCF_963972885.1 uncultured Pelagibacterium sp.
GAGCTTTTCGACGAGTTCGGCCACCGAACCCACCATCGAACCCGGCTTGCGCTCGGCCGGCCTGGCGGTCGAAAGGACGCTCAAGGTCGGTGCCAGCGGCACGCCGAGGCTGGCCGCGTCGATTTCCTCGAGCGGTTTTTTCTTGGCCTTCATCACATTGGGCAGCGAGGCATAACGGGGGGTATTGAGCCGCAGATCGGTGGAGATGACGGCGGGCAGGGCGAGTTCGAGCGTTTCGAGGCCGCCATCGACTTCGCGGGTCACTGTAGCCTTGCCGTCGGCGATTTCGACCTTGGAGGCAAAGGTTGCCTGCGGCCAGCCGAGCAGGGCCGAGAGCATTTGCGCCGTCTGGTTGGAATCGTCGTCGATGGCCTGCTTGCCCATGATGACAAGATCGGGGCTTTGCTGTTCGGCAATCGTCTTGAGGATTTTGGCCACCGCCAGTGGCTCTACGGTCTCGTCGGTCTTGACCAGAATGGCGCTGTCCGCGCCCATGGCGAGCGCCGTGCGCAGCGTATCCTGTGCCTGGGCGGGGCCGATGGAAACGGCGACGATCTCGGTCGCGATGCCCGCTTCCCTGAGCTTGATCGCCTCTTCGACGGCAATTTCGTCGAACGGGTTCATGCTCATTTTCTGGTTGGCGAGATCGACGCCCGTGCCGTCCGACTTCACCCGCACGGTGATGTTGGCGTCGAGCACCCGCTTGACCGGGACTAGAATTTTCAATGCCGTCTCCTCTTATTCAGTCATCCGGGACGTGAGGCCGTTTCCCGTCTAGCGCTCTGTTTGTGCAGCGATTGGCAGCTTGGTGGTGAGCTTGATGCATTTGAGCGCGAAATGGGAGTTGATGGCCACAACGCCGGGCAAATGCAACAGCTTGCGCTTCAAAAGCCGCTCATATTCCTCAATCGAGGCGACCAGCGCACGCACCACATAGTCGGTCTCCCCGCTCATGGAATAACATTCCACCACCTCGGGGTAACCCGCCACGTCCCGCTCGAACGCCTCAAGCGTTTCCTCATCGTGCTCCTTGAGTCTGATGTGGGCAAAGACGGTGATGTCGAGCCCAAGCTTGTGCTGGTCGAGGATCGAGACCCGCTCCTTGATGACGCCGTCCTTTTCGAGCCGCTTGAGACGCCGCCAGAAGGGGGTGTGGGACAGGCCCACCTTTTCGGCCATATCGGCGACCGACAGGGACGAGTCGTCCTGGACCACCGCCAGTATCTTGCGATCCATCTCGTCCATGTAATCGTCTCCTCAATATGTGCAAAATGATAGGATGAAAGTCTCAATCATTACGCGATAGTCGGAGAATGAAGTCAAGTTCTCCGCTTCGATGGGGCAGAGCATCCAATCTGGACCCAGCCGAACCGGTTCATGGCAATAAACATGCGCCGGCGGCTCGGGCACCCGGTTTCCAGTATCGATCCTGTCGGGTGGCCGTTTGGAATCGCTTTGTGAAAACCCCTTGCCAAGTCGCGGACTCGATTGAATGTTCCGAGGGTCCTCGCGGCGGCCTGATGCCAAGCCGGCCTCGACAAGACCTGCCCTCTCTCGGTAGGGGATAACCACACAGGGTTCAGGAGCCTTTACATGGCAAACCGCACCGGCGGACAGATACTCGTCGATCAACTCAGGATTCACGGCGCCGACCACGTTTTCTGCGTGCCGGGTGAGAGCTATCTCGCCGTGCTCGACGCGCTCTACGATGCACCGCAGATCAAGACGGTCACCTGCCGGCATGAAGGCAATGCGGCCATGATGGCCGAGGCCCATGGCAAGCTCACCAGCCGCCCCGGCATCTGCATGGTGACGCGGGGTCCCGGCGCGACCAATGCCAGCGCCGGCCTGCATGTGGCCATGCAGGACGCCACCCCGATGATTCTGTTTATCGGGCAGGTGGCGCGCGACCAGATCGAGCGCGAAGCGTTTCAGGAGATCGATTATCGCCGCATGTTCGGACAGGTCACCAAATGGACCGCACAGGTCGATGACACGTCCAGGTTGCCTGAACTGATCGCCCGTGCCTTCAGGGTGGCAACCAGCGGCCGGCCGGGCCCTGTAGCCATCGCGCTGCCCGAGGACATGCTGACCGAGATGGCTGACGTGCCCGATGCGCTGGCCTATACGCCGCTGGCAAGCTGGCCGGGCGCCGATCAACTCGACGCAATGGCAGACATGCTGGCCGAGGCGCAGCGCCCCATGATGCTGCTCGGCGGCGCCCCCTGGGATGCCGAGGCCGTTTCCGCCATCCAGCGATTTGCCGAAGCCAACCAGCTGCCGGTCGCTACCAGCTTTCGCCGTGCGGACAGGTTCGACAATGCCCATCCGCTCTATGCGGGCGATCTGGGCATCGGGCCCAATCCCAAACTGCTCGAAACCATCAAGGCATCGGATTTGCTGATCGTTGTCGGTGCCCGGCTGACGGAAATGACGACGGGGGGCTATACACTGTTCGACATACCCGTGCCCAAACAGAGACTTGTCCATGTTCATCCCGATCCCGAGGAATTGGGCCGGGTCTATCATCCCGCGCTGGCCATCAACGCCACCCCGCGCGAATTTGCCAAATCGCTCGAGATCCTTGCCCCGATTGTGTCTC
>NZ_CAXAXY010000170.1:0-2588 GCF_963972885.1 uncultured Pelagibacterium sp.
GGGAAACCTTGAAACCCACGCCCGCAACAAGCTGGCCCGCAAGGGGTGCGACTGGCTGCTCGCCAATGATGTGAGTCCCGGCAGCGGGGTTTTCGGTGGCGCCGATACGCGCATACTGTTTCTCGATGGCACGGTTACCGATGATTGGGGCCCGCAATCGAAAACCGCTGTGGCTACAAAACTCGCCGACCGCATCGGCAAACATTTTGCCGGCGGCAACTGAGCCTGCCGTCTTGCAAAAGCGGGTCGTTTCCGACCACAGTGCGCCAGATTTTCTGAGGAAGGGATGCACCCAATGACCATGACCACGATGACCCGTCTGGCCGGTGCCAGCGGTCTGGCCCTGTTGCTCACTGCATGTATGGACGTTTCGATGACCGTCGACGTGCAAAGCGAAACCGAGGCCGAGGCCACCATGGTCACCTCCATGGCCGCCGACATGGTCGAATTGATGAACGCCCAGGCCGAGGGCAGCGAGGAAGAATTCTGTGCCGATGGCGAGCTGATCGAAAATGGCGACGCGATCGATTGCGTCGTCGTTGAGTCCGGCGCCTTCGAAGACCTCGATTTCGGCGACGAACAAGGACAGGGCCCGCTGATCGAAGCCATTGGCGGTGGCCAGGTGCGCGTCACCTTCCCCACCGGCGATCTTGCAGCCTCCCTTGATGAAAGCATGGGCGAGGAACAGGACCCGCAGATGCAGGCGATGATCACCTCGATGTTTGAGGGCCACGCCATCACCATTGCGGTGACCGGCGGCACTATCGTGGACACCAATATGGAAATTTCCGCTGACGGAATGTCGGCAAACTACGAAATTCCCTTCGTGGACCTGTTCGCCGCGACCCTTGATATGCCGGAGGAAATCTACGCGGTTGTCCAGAAATAGGCCATGACAGTCAGGTTCAAATGGTTCGAACACGGCCGGGGTCTTCCCCTGCCCACGCGCCAGAGCAAGGGTGCATCAGGCTATGATCTTGCGGCTGCGGTGGCAGAGGGCGAAACCCTTGTCATCGCTCCCGGTGCCTTTGGGCTCGTGCCGTGCGGCTTCGCGCTCGCGCTGCCGGTCGGTTACGAAGCCCAGATCCGCCCGCGCTCTGGCCTTGCCGCCAGGCTCGGTGTTACCGTGCTCAACGCGCCTGGCACGGTCGACGCCGATTACCGCGGAGAGGTCAAGGCGATCCTGGTCAATCACGGCACCGGCCCGTTCGAAATCCGGCGCGGCGACAGGATCGCCCAGATGGTGATTGCCGCCGTGCCCGATATTGCGCTTGTCGAAGTGGACGAACTCGAGGAGACCGAACGTGGCAATGGTGGATTTGGCTCGACGGGCATCAGCTAGTCTCATTCTGGCTCTTGGCGCATTTACATCGGCCCTCGCCGGCGAGAGTGCGCAGTTCGATGCCATCGGCTATTCCGAAGACGGTCGCTATTTCGCCTTCGAACAGTTCGGCATTCAGGATGGCTCAGGCTTTGCCTATGCCGAAATCTTCCTGATCGATCTGACAACCGACAGTTTCGTTGGCGGCGCACCTTTCGAGACGCGCATCGACACCGAATTGGCTCCAGTGGCCGCCGCCCGCGCCCAGGCACATGCCGATGCCGAATCGGCTTTGACCGAATATGGAATTTCCCGTCCCGCCGTTCCTCTCGCTCTTCGCGGCGACGGCGAGCTGGCCGATGACGGTCTCTCGATCGCCTACGGCATCCCCAGCTATGGCCTTGCCGAAATCGACGGCGAATACACCCTGAACCTCGATATTTTCAAAGCCCCGTCCAGTCAGGATTGCGAATTGTTTGAAGGCAGCCCGATGGGCGTTGCCGTGACCCTGCAAACCGGCGGCATCACCGAGGAAATCTATCGCGACACGCGCGTCCCCGCATCGCGCCATTGCGTCATCACCTACAAATTCTATGGTATCTTCGGCCCCTTCAATTCCTGGGACAATTCATCGTCCGTCGCCGTCCTTTCGGTCTGGTCGCATGGGTTCGAGGGCCCGGACCGGCGCTTTATCGCCCTGCCGGTGGGAGATGTGGAATAAGGTGGCGCTCACCCCTGCCCAATCGGCCCGCTATGCCCGCCACATCGTCCTCAAGGATATGGGCGGGGCCGGCCAGCAAAGGCTCAGCGCGGCTCATATCGCAATTGTCGGCGCCGGCGGATTGGGCGCGCCGGTCATCGCCTATTTGGCCGGGGCCGGAATCGGCAAGCTCACCATCATCGATCCCGATACGATCTCGCTCTCCAATCTTGCTCGGCAGGTCATTTATTCGGACGCCGATCTGGACAGCCCCAAGGCCAACGCGGCCGCCCGTTTCGCCGCGCGCCTCAATCCCGAGATCACGCCGATGGCCAAGGTGGAAAGTCTCACCCCCGACAACGCAAAAAAGTTGCTATCCGGCGCCGACCTTGTCGTTGAAGGCACCGATAGCTTTGCCGCCAAACGCGCCGTGGCTGCGGCCTGTGCGGATCTTGAAATCCCGCTGGTCACTGGCGCGCTTGGCCCGTTCGACGGTTCGGTCACCGTGCTCGCGCCCTTCCTGAAGCGCGAAAACGGCAGCCATTGGCCCGACTTTGCAGCCCTCTA
>NZ_CAXAXY010000171.1:0-2481 GCF_963972885.1 uncultured Pelagibacterium sp.
CCCCGGCCCCTGTCGAGGGGCCGATCCTCACCGGCCCGCGCATCGGCATTACCAAAGCCGTCGACCTGCCCTGGCGGTTCGGACTGCCCGGCAGCAAATATTTGAGCAAGCCTTTCACGAAAAACGGCTCCTCAGAGGTCTGAGGAGCCGTGCGAAATCTGATTGGATCAGGCTTTAGGCCTGGATGACCACCACGCGGGTACCCGAGGGCACGCGCTCGTAAAGGTCGATGATATCGTGATTGAGCATGCGAATGCAGCCCGACGACATCGCCAGCCCGATCGATTGCGGCTGGTTGGTGCCGTGGATACGGAACATCGTGTCCCCGCCGCTCCGGTAAAGATAAAGCGCACGGGCTCCCAAAGGATTGTTCGGCCCGCCCGCCATGCCGTTGCGATAAGGCCCGTTGGCCTCGGGATCGCGGCGCAGCATGTTTGCGGTGGGTGTCCAGCTCGGCCATTCCGCCTTGCGCCCGATATAGGCATTGCCGCGTAGCGCAAGCCCTTCGCGTCCGACACCGACGCCATAACGCATCGCCTTGCCCTCATCTTCGACAAGGTAAAGGAAGCGGGCGGGCGTATCGACGACGATAGTGCCCTTGGGATGGTTGGTCTCATAATCTACGCGCTGCCGCCGCAACTCCGGCTTTATGAGCCGTGCGTTCAGCGCGGCAAGCGGAAACGGCTCATCGGTCACGGGCCCGTAAGCATTGACCATGGACATGGAAGAAACGGAAGAAGAGGTGCGCGTTGAACACGCAGCCAGAAAAAGCGGAAGCCCTACAAGAAATCCGCGGCGTGTCAGGCTCATCGATAGCTACCCAGGCAAGAATCAACAACGTGAGCAATAATTAACCACAAGGGTTAAAACTTCTCTCACCATAATTCCGCCCCATGACGGCCCGATTGCGGCTTTTAAGCGATCCTGGCCGGGACCGCGACAAATCTGCAACACCTCCGCGTCCAACGCCGGACGTCACAGAAAGGAGCATCTGACCCGACACCCCTTTCCGTTCGATGCCAGTTACCCTTGCGGGCCCGGCGCCGACGTCATGCTTGTCGCAGCAGTGGGAACCCCGCCGTCTTCGGATGGCGGCATGTCGCATGCGGCAGCCGCCAACAATAGTGGCAATGCAAGTACAGCAAGAATTTTGCGCATTTTTGTCTCTCCCTGTTTAATGCACGGTTGATTGGGATGGTCAGTTCGCCGGCTGGACAATCGCCTCGATGGCGCCCCCGACTTCTTCGGCAAATACCGGATCGGCCTGTGCCGCGGTCAGAATGGCGTTGTACTCATCGACCGAAATGCCATCGGTGCTTTCAACTGTGCTCGCCATTTGCTCCTGGGCCATCATCTGGATTACTGCCCGGTCGTCGTCGGTCTCGGCGCTTTGCAGCTGCTGTTCCGCCTGCATGCCGATATCCATGATTTGAACGTAAGCGACCGCGAATGACTCAATCTGACCTTGGTCAAAATCAGTGGCAGGCGCCGCCATGGGGGGCTGCTCAGGAGTTGCCGGTGCGGCGTCCTGAGCCAGAACCGCACCGCCTGCGCTTGCTGCGAATATGACGCTGGCGGTCAGTGCGGTCATGGTGTTTCGAATACCCATTTTGTGTCCTTTTCCGTTCGGTGTGGAACGCCTCTCGGAGACGAACTCAATTTGTCGGGCTTTCGCAAACCCAATCCCGCAACCCTCTTGGACGATGATGACGAGAATGTGATCGGCGATAGATTGCCGGAATTCGGGCATTTCGGACCCATCCGACCGAGCATGCACCGATTTTGCCGGTACGGCCCCGAGCCTCCGACCCAACCTCCAGTTCCAGGTGATCGAAGCGCGGCAGACATGCAAAAACACCTCTGACGCCCTTATGATCTGTGAGGCGGATCCGGAACCCTTGGCCCGCCCAACGCCTTTGAGCGACAGACGTGAACAAGGAGACATGGCCATGCCACGCGGAGATAAATCCAAATACACCGACAAACAGGAACGCAAGGCCGATCACATCGCCGAAGGTTACGAAGACCGCGGCGTTTCCGAGGATGAAGCCGAGCGGCGCGCCTGGGCAACCGTCAACAAGGAATCGGGCGGCGGCAACAAGTCGGGCTCGGGCCGAGGACACAAGGACACTCACGAAGCTGCCCGCAAGGGCGGCAAAAAAGGCGGCGAAGCCAGCGCAAATCGTCCGGCCAGCGAACGTTCCGCCTCAGCCAAGAAGGCGGCGGAAACCCGCAAGAAGAACGCCGAGCACGCCCACTAGAGCCGTTGTTTTGTCGCGCGTCCGAACCGCAAAACCGTTTCCATCCCCGATCGCGTCGAGGACATGCTTTTGCTGGGACGCGCTCCAGGATGACCGGCGTAATGTAATGAAAATGGCCCCTGGGCCAGAGATGGTGCGGTCGAGAAGACTCGAACTTCCACGGGAGTTACCCCACAGCGACCTCAACGCTGCGCGTCTACCAATTCCGCCACGACCGCAC
>NZ_CAXAXY010000172.1:0-2480 GCF_963972885.1 uncultured Pelagibacterium sp.
CCGGCGGCATAGACACCATCCACGCTGGTCTTGTAGCTGAAGGTATCGGCGAACAGATTGCCGCGCTTGTCGAGCCTGGCGCCGAGCTGTTCGAGCATGCCGTCGTGGATCGGGTGGGCAAAGCCGATGGCCATCAGCACCAGTTCGGCGGGCAGGATGAAATCGCTGCCCTCGATGGGCTGACGGTCATTGCCGACGCGGGCGCATTTGACGCCCGAGACGTGGCCGCGCTCGTCCGACACGATCTCGATGGTTCCGGCCTGGAACTCACGATTGGCGCCTTCGGCCTGCGAAGAGGAGGTGCGCATCTTGACGGCCCAGTTGGGCCATGAGGTGAGCTTGTCTTCCTTTTCGGGCGGACGTGGGCGGATATCGAGCTGGGTCACCGAGACGGCGCCCTGACGGAACGCGGTGCCCACGCAATCGGATGCCGTATCGCCGCCGCCAATCACCACCACATTCTTGCCGGCGGCAAGGATGGGTTCGTCGGTGACCAGTTCTCCGCCATTGCGGCGGTTCTGCTGGACGAGATAGGGCATGGCGTAGTGGACGCCGGCAAAGTCGGTGCCCTCACAGCCCGGATGGCGCGGGAATTCCGAGCCGCCGCAGAGCAGCACCGCGTCGTGGTTTTCCTTAAGATCCGAGAAGGGGCGGGTGACGCCGATGTTTTCACCGAAATGAAAGATCACGCCCTCGGCTTCCATCTGGGCCTGACGGAAATCGATGTGGCCCTTTTCCATCTTGAAGTCGGGAATGCCATACCGCATCAATCCGCCCGGCTTGGGCTCACGCTCGAAGAGGTGAACCTCGTGGCCGACGCGGGCAAGCTGTTGCGCGGCGGCGAGACCGGCCGGGCCGGCGCCGACGATGCCGATTTTCTTGCCGGTCTTTTTGTCGGCGATCTGGGGGCGGACCCAGCCGCCCTTGATGGCCTTGTCGGCAATGGCCTGTTCCACGGTCTTGATGGCGACCGGCACGTCCTCAAGGTTGAGCGTGCACGCTTCCTCGCAGGGTGCGGGGCAGATGCGGCCGGTGAACTCGGGGAAGTTGTTGGTCGAATGGAGGTTGCGCGAGGCCTCCTCCCAATCGTCCTGATAAACGAGATCGTTCCAGTCCGGAATCTGGTTGTGCACGGGGCAGCCCGTATCGCCATGGCAATAGGGGATGCCGCAATCCATGCAGCGGGCGGCCTGGTTCTTCACTTCCGGCTCGGTGAGCGGAATCGTGAACTCGCGATGGTGCCGAACGCGATCCGAGGCAGGCTCGTAGCGCTGTTCCTGGCGATCTATTTCAAGAAAGCCTGTTACCTTACCCATTGGCTTTCTCCTTTACGCTGCTGCGGTTGGGCGCGAGCGGCCCGTGCGCAAATCTTCCATTTCCTGCATCGCCCGGCGGTATTCGACAGGCATGACCTTGACGAATTTGGGACGGTATTGCTCCCAATTGTCCAGGATCAGCTTGGCGCGTGATGAGCCGGTATAGTGCAGATGGTTGGAAATGAGCTGGAACAGACGCTCGTCGTCATGCTTGGTCATGTCGCCGGAAACGTCGACCCGGCCGTGCCATTCGAGATCGCCACCGTGGTGGTGGATCTTGCGCATCAGCTCTTCTTCCTCGGTGACGGGTTCGAGATCGACCATGGCGAGGTTGCAGCGCGAGCGGAAGGTTTCCTCCTCGTCGAGCACGTAAGCGACACCACCGGACATCCCGGCGGCGAAGTTGCGACCGGTCTTGCCGATGACCACGACCACACCGCCGGTCATGTATTCACAGCCGTGATCGCCAGTGCCTTCGACAACGGCGATGGCGCCCGAGTTGCGCACGGCGAAACGCTCGCCGGCCACGCCGCGGAAATAGCATTCGCCCTCGATGGCGCCGTAAAGCACGGTGTTGCCCACGATCATCGATTCCTCGGGCACGATCCGGGACTTTTCGGAGGGACGAATGACGATGCGGCCACCCGAAAGTCCCTTGCCGACATAGTCGTTGGCGTCCCCGATCAGATCGAAGCTGATGCCCTTGGCAAGGAACGCGCCAAAGCTCTGGCCCGCTGTGCCGCGCAGGGTGACCGAAATGGTGTCTTCGGCCAGTCCTTTGTGCCCATGGGCCTTGGCGACTTCGCCCGACAGCATGGCGCCGGTCGAGCGGTTGAGCGAGCGGATCGGGCTTTCGAACTGGATCGGCTCTTTGGTGTCGATGGCGTTGCGGGCCTTGGCGATCAGCTCGCGGTCGAGCACGGCCTCGAGGTGATGGTTCTGAAATTCGGTATGATGGATCGAATCCCCGCCGAGGGGCTCGGGCTTATAAAACAGCCTGGAGAAATCGAGCCCCTTGGCCTTCCAATGATTGTCGAGCCGGGTCTGTTCGAGCAGGTCGGAGCGGCCGATCACCTCATTGAGAGTCCGGGCGCCCATCTTGGCGAGCAGCTTGCGCAACTCTTCGGCGACAAAGAAGAAATAGTTGATGACGTGCTCGGGCGT
>NZ_CAXAXY010000173.1:0-2394 GCF_963972885.1 uncultured Pelagibacterium sp.
ACGCCGCCAATCCCAGTGCCAGAAACGCCATGGTAATGAGGTTAAGCCCGATCCCGAAAGTCACCAGCAAAGCCAGCCCGCGCATGTCGCGATCGCTGACGGCAAGCGCCAGCATGTAAAAGACGATGGGCAGCCAGTCGAGCGCATAGCGCTGCACGTTGAACTGGGAATACCCGTTCGAGTGATAGAACAGGGTGGGCACGGCGATGACGAGGATCGTCGCAATCCCGATCAGCACCGGCCGGCGCATCGGCGCGAAAAACGCGAACAGAACGAACGGGCTGGCCGCCAGAAGCGCCGTGCCCGACGGATCGAGCCCGACGGGTTCGACCATCGCATTGCCGCCGAAATCCATGTGAAAGCCCTGCACGAACAGATAGAGCGTGTTGAACAACACATAGGCCGACGACCACAGCCCGTGCTCGGCCAGCCGGTAGTTGATCATCGATCCGCCCTCGGCAATATCGACGCCGATCATATAAGGGTAGCCGGTCTGCATCGGATCGCCGAACCGAAGATAATTGTAGGCAAGATAGATCAGAACCGCGACGCCCGCCGGCAGGCCCAGCTTGAGCACCCGCACGATATGGCCGCGCGAAAAGCTGATCAGCGGCTCGAACCGGTCCAGCGACAGGGCAAACAGGAACGGCAGGTAAAACACCGCCATTTGCCGGCACAAAAACGCCGCCCCGATGCACGCCCCGGCCAGGATCAGGCTCCCCCCGCGCACCATCTGGTGGATGGCCAGCGAGGTGAAGGCGAACCCGATCGCCTGGGCAAAAAACCAGATGCCGTCGCCGCGGATGGTCACGAAATAGAGCGGGGTGGCAAAGGCCAGCCCCAGCAGCAGCCAGATCGCCACATCGCGCTCAACCTTCAGCCCCTCGAAAATCTGCCACCACAGCCACACCGATAGCGCAAAGGCGATGGCCGAGAGAAACACGAAGCCGGAAAAATTGACCCCGAACAGCGCCACGAAGGGCAGGGCGATGATCGCCGGGACGGGCGGAAACATCACGAAGATCTTGTCCTCGAACCGTGCGCAATCGCCATCGAAGCAGGTTGTCGTGTCCAGCCGCCCGTTGAGAAACGCTTCGGCCAGCAGCGCATAGCTGTTCGAACCGGGATCCTCGATAATGGCGTAAAGCGCCAGTCCCCCGGCCAGCGCCAGCGCCATCAGCGCGGCGATGGCAAACAGAACGCCCATGGCGTTTAAGCGGCTGAGCATGATCGTGGTCCCCAAGGCTTTTTACCTCAAGGGTTATGGCAGCGACCCGTTTAAGATTTGGTTTGGGCGACCGCCTCTTTTTCCGCAAACAGCGCCATCCCCGCGCTCCATCCCACCCACACCGCAACCATCCAGCCGATAATCGAAGCTGCGATATATCCCAGCGCCACGGCCCACGCACCCGACATCGCAAAAAGCAGCGCTTCGAGCGAAAATGCCGAAAACGTCGTGAACCCCCCACAAAATCCGGTGACCAGAAACCCGCTGAGAATGGGAGAAGGCATGCGGCGCACCGACCAGGCGGCAATCAGCCCGATCAACGCCGACCCCGCAATATTGGCGGCCAGCGTACCGGCAATGAACCAGCCAGGGATCATCGAAACGGCAAAAAGCGACAGCCCGAAGCGGGCCATGCTGCCTGCGGCGCCGCCGAACGCTATGGCAACGACAAGCATCCGCTCGCTCATGGCATGGCCCCCATTGAATAGATCAGCGCAAAACCGATAGCGGTGGCCGACAAACACAGAACAAGCGAAGCACCGATATTGAGAAGCGCCGGGCCGCTTTGCCCTTCACGCAGCAATGTCAGGGTCTGCAGCGAAAAGCTCGAAACTGTCGTGTACCCTCCACACACCCCGACCACCGCCAGCAGCCAGACGAGTTCCGATGGTGTCCCCGTCACGCCCGGCTCCAGGAAAAAACCGCCAATAAGTCCAATAAGCAGGCTGCCGGTCACGTTGACGGCAAGAATGCCGAAGGTCCCGTGACCAAGTTTTTGCGCAACGATCGTCGAAACAATATGGCGAAAAACCGCTCCGACACCGCCACCGAGGCCGACGCACAAAAGAGCGAATAGGGAAGTGTTCATCCCCCGACATTGCCCCCGATTCCACGCCCTTGTCGAGATCGGCACGGCACACCGCCTTGCCTCACCTCCTGACGTTGAGAAAAAACTTATCCCCGCCCCCTCACCCCCGTGCCATTGTTCCCGCACGGCCGCACCAGAGACGAGGATGCATACGAGCTTCCGGTGAGGGCGGGATTGGAGAAGGGGAAGCATGGGTCCGAGCCTAGGACCACATCGGTCTCCAGGCGCTCCAGAATGTCCGTTGGCCGATCCGGGTTCCATGCGGGTCGCCGCAGGGAAGGCCCAAAGCGGACGGATG
>NZ_CAXAXY010000174.1:0-2347 GCF_963972885.1 uncultured Pelagibacterium sp.
GTCTGGCTAAAGATTTCCGGTCCCGTGGTTTCGATATGGGCCTGCCGGTTGGCGACATTGTCGAACTGATTGGCCCAGATCGCGCCATTGGGCAGCTCCGACGCCAGCTTTTCGGCCAATCGCCCGGAAACCTTCACGTAATTGTTGGGGTTCTTGTAGGGCTTTGCGGGCACCTCGATCAGCTCGGCCCCGGCCAGCCGGATCGCATCCTTTTTCTCCTGGCTCTGGGTTTCGGGGATGACGATGACCGTCCTGAACCCCATGGCATTGCCCACCAGAGCCAACCCGATCCCGGTATTGCCCGCGGTGCCCTCGACAATCGTCCCGCCCGGCCCGATCGCGCCCCGCGCCACCGCGTCATTGATAATATAGAGCGCCGCACGGTCCTTGACCGACTGTCCGGGATTTAAGAATTCCGCCTTGCCCCAGATCTCGCATCCGGTCGCCTCGGACACGGCGTTGAGGCGGATCAGCGGGGTGTTCCCGATGGCGGACGGCATATCGATATAACGGGTCATGATGGGCAACAGCTCTTGAACGTGGACCCAAACCGTAGTGACCTCTTGAGCCCCGAACAAGGCCGCACGGCGTTGATTGGCCGGGCTTTTTCAGTTCACCCCCGTTTTGCGCAATCCTCTGCCACCACAGGCGCCATCGCCGCAAACCTGTTGCGTCAGCGCTTGAGCGTATCGAGCGCCCGCTCCCGGCTGGACTTCAGATCCACGATCGGCTCGGGATAAGTCACGCCCAATTTAAGTCCCGCCTTATCAAGCGTGGCCGCGTCGGCCAGCCATGGCTTATGCACCCATTTGTCGGGCATGCCTTTAAGCTCGGGCACCCATTCGCGCACATAGTCTCCGCCGGGATCGAACTTTTCGCCCTGGGTCACCGGATTGAAAATCCGGAAATAGGGCGCCGCGTCCGCCCCGCTCCCGGCCACCCATTGCCAGCTTGCCGGATTGTTGGCCGGGTCGGCATCGACCAGCGTATCCCAGAACCAGTTTTCGCCCGTCCGCCAGTCGATCAGCAGGTTCTTGGTCAGAAGCGACGCCGTGAGCATGCGCACCCGATTGTGCATCCAGCCCGTCTGCCAGAGCTGGCGCATCCCCGCATCGACGATCGGAATGCCCGTCTGCCCCTTCTGCCAGGCATGCAGCGCCTTGGCGTCGGCCCGCCATTCGATCTCGTCGAACCGCTCCTGCATCGAATGGCTGGCAATGTCGTCGCGATGATAGAGCAGGTGATAGGAAAACTCCCGCCAGGCCACTTCGGACAGAAACTTTTCACCAGCGCTCGCCATTGACGGTTTTGAATCGATCAGATGCCGCACCGCAAACCAGATCTGGCGCGGCCCGATCTCCCCGAACCGCAAATGCGGCGACATTTCCGATGTCGCGCGCTTGCGCGGCAGGTCGCGATCGGTGGGGTAATCGGCCAGCAGATCGTCGAGAAAATCGGCCAGAACAGTTTTTGCCGCTTTTTCCCCAATCGCCCAACGCTGCACTATCCCATCCGCCCAGAACGGCGGCGCGTCCAGATCGAGGGCAGGGGCCGCGATCGCCGCATGCTTTTCGATCCGCCCGATCGGTTCGGGGGTCGGCTTGTCTTTCAGCGCCTTCCAGAACGGGGTGAAAACGCCATAGGGCGTGCCCTGTTTTGTTGCGATGTCCCAGGGCTCGATCAGCAGCGAGCCATTGAAGCTCTCGACCGCACGTCCATCCGACTTGAGAGCGGACTTTAACGCCGCGTCATGGCTGCGCCCTGCCGGATCGTACCGCCGGTTCCAGTAAACCCGCTCGGCCCCGGTCTCCCGGACGATTTCGGGAAGAACGGTCCTGCTCTCGCCCTCGCGATAGGAGAGCCGCACCCCGCGCTCCGCCAGCGCGCCATTGAGCGCCGCAAGGCTCTCATGCAGCCAAACCTTGGCAGCACCCCCAAGCGGGCGCAGCCCCCGATCGGTCTCGAGCACATAGACGGCATGGACCGGCGCGTCATGCTTGAGCGCCGCGGCAAGGGCCGGATTGTCGGCAATGCGCAAATCGTTTCTGAGCCAAACCAATGTGGAACTGGCCATGAAAAAAACTTTCCTTTTCGTCGGAGAGGCAAGTCGAAAAATGCGCGGGCTCGACACATTTGGAATAAACGCGCCGTTCTTTCCCGATACGGGCAAACCTCGGCTTCAGATCATCGGGGAGCGCCTCTCGTGCGGTTGTCCGGGCCGTCCGGCAGGAATATGTCTGCGAGCCGAAAACGTTCCGAACCGCTGGAATAAACCCATGTCGATGTCCCCCACTTCCCTGTCGCATCTTTCCCGTTTGGAGAGTGAGAGCATTGAGATTTTCCGGGA
>NZ_CAXAXY010000175.1:0-2323 GCF_963972885.1 uncultured Pelagibacterium sp.
AGCGGCTGCCATGTCCGAGCTGGCCGACAATCTGGGCAGTGACGGCGATTTCGGCGTGCCCGATGTCTTTTGGGAACAGACCGGGCGTTCGGTTCTCACCACCGGCTGGATCGACGCCATCCCCATCCGCGAGGTCGAAAAGATCCAAGCGGCCGGCATGGACCGTGCCAAATTGGCCGCCAGCCTCATCCAGAGCTTTCTGCGCCAGGCCATCCGTGATGGCTTTTTCCATGCCGACATGCACCCGGGCAATCTGTTTGCCGACCCCAAGACCGGCGGGATCGTCGCCGTCGATTTCGGCATCATGGGCCGCATAGGTAAGCGCGAGCAGCGCTTCCTGGCCGAAATCCTCTATGGCTTTATCACCCGTGATTATTACCGCGTGGCCGAACTCCATCTCGATATCGGCTATGTGCCGCAAACCCACACCATCGACGATTTCGCCCAGGCGATCCGTGCCATCGGCGAGCCGCTGGTCGGGCGCGGGGCCGACGAGATTTCCATGGCCCGTGTTCTCGCCCAGCTGATCGAAGTGACCGAACTGTTCGACATGACCGCCCGGCCCGAACTTGTCCTTTTGCAAAAAAACATGGTGCTGGCCGAAGGCACGGCACGCCTGCTCGATCCGCAATTTAACATGTGGACCGCCGCCGAACCGGTGGTGTCCGAATGGGTGCGCCGCACCGTCGGGCCGCAGGGGAGGCTCGACATCGCCAAAGAGGCCATCGACGAGGCGCTCGATCTGGCCAAACGGCTGCCCGATCTGGGCCGCCGCGCCGAACGCGTCCTGACCCGGCTCGAGGCCGATCAGTTGCGCCAGGACAAAAAGGACCCGTTGATCGAAATCCTCAAATGGGGGAGCCTTGCGACAATCGTTTTGGCGATCATCAGCCTGATCGCCCATCTGGGAGGCGCGCTGTGAGTGTAGCCGGCAAGCATATTCTCTTGATCATCTCGGGCGGCATTGCCGCCTATAAGGCCATCACGCTGATCCGCCTGATCCAGAAAGCGGGCGGCACCGTGCAGGTGATCCTGACCGAAGGGGCAAAACAGTTTGTTTCCCCCCTGACCATTTCCACGCTCTGCGGTCGCCCGGCCCTGTCCGATCTTTTCGATCTCACCCGCGAGGCCGAGATTGGCCATATCGAGCTGTCCCGCTCAGCCGATCTTGTCGTTGTCGCTCCCGCCACCGCCAACATCCTGGCGCGCATGGCCAACGGGCTGGCCGACGATCTTGCCACCACCTGCCTTCTGGCCACCATCACCCCCGTCCTCGTCGCCCCGGCCATGAATGTGCGCATGTGGGAAGCGCCCTCCACCCGGCGCAACATCGAAACCTTGCGCCGCGATAACATTGCCTTTGTCGGCCCCGAAGAGGGTGACATGGCCTGCGGCGAATTCGGCGCGGGCCGCATGGCCGAGCCCGAAGATATTCTTGCCGCCATCGCCGATCACTTCGCCCATGGATCTGGACCGCGCCCCCTGGAAGGTCGCACGATCATCGTCACCTCCGGCCCCACCCGTGAGCCCATTGATCCGGTCCGTTACATTTCCAACGCCTCCTCGGGCCGCCAGGGCACTGCCATTGCTGAGGCGCTGGCTTCGCAGGGCGCCATTGTCAAATTCGTCACCGGACCGGCCGAGTTTTCAAAGCCCAGGGGCTGCGAAATCATCCCGGTTGAAACAGCGCTCGAAATGGAAGCGGCCGTTACCGCAGCCCTTCCCGCCGACGCCGCGATCTTTGCCGCCGCCGTTGCCGATTGGCGTATCGCCCAGCCGGCCGATGCCAAGCTCAAAAAGGATGGGTCGGGCACCGCGCCCGCGCTCGACTTCATCGCCAACCCCGATATTCTCGCTTCGGTCGCCCACCTTCCGGCAGGCGAACGCCCCGCGCTGGTTATCGGTTTTGCTGCCGAAACGGGAAACCTTGAAACCCACGCCCGCAACAAGCTGGCGCGCAAAGGGTGCGACTGGCTGCTCGCCAATGATGTGAGTCCCGGCAGCGGGGTTTTCGGCGGCGCCGATACGCGCATACTGTTTCTCGATGGCACGGTTACCGATGATTGGGGCCCGCAATCGAAAACCGCTGTGGCTACAAAACTCGCCGACCGCATCGGCAAACATTTTGCCGGCGGCAACTGAGCCCGGAGTGCTTCCAGAATAAGTGGACACCACTTATTCGGTTCGGAAGCGCGACAAACCAAAGAACAAGAGAATTTTTTGCGATTCGAAGAAGCGCAGAAATACTCTGCCGTCTTGCAAAAGCGGTTCGTTTCCGACCACAGTGCGCCAGATTTTCTGAGGAAGGGATGCACCCAATGAC